>NZ_JBMYXF010000019.1:0-54485 GCF_049608145.1 Halocynthiibacter sp. | reverse complement strand
GGTTCGCAAGCGAAGCAGCAAGCGTATCTGGTTCCGACAGATAAGATCTGACGCGTATCACTGCCGAGAAATACAAAAGGCCCGGAGAATTCTCCGGGCCTTTTCAATTTGATATTCAAGTCAGTGCAGGAACACCCGGTTCGGATGCAATTCACCGGCTTTATAAACCCCCACGGCGATTGCTTTTCCATCAAGCGATGCCCAGGCTTCGTCGCCATATTCCGCATCAGATGTCAGAACCAGGCCGGGATTGCCGTTTTTCAGTCTCACCGCGCCATCTGCAGTGGTCTTAACTTCGGGAATACCATCCAGACCCACCTCAAGCGGATGCATATATTGATCCAGCTCTCCGGTTTTGGCCAGTTCTTCGACGGTGTCCATGGTGATCCCGTCTTCCACTTCGAACGGGCCCGACCAGATGCGGCGCAATTCGCGCACGTGACCAAGACAGCCAAGTTTTTCGCCAAGATCGCGCGCAATGGAACGCACATAGCCACCTTTGCCGCAGGCCATTTCCAGTTCAACATGATCTTCGTCCGGGCGTGACACCAATGTCAGTTCATCCACCCACAAAGGACGCGCGGCAATTTCAACGTCTTCGCCATCACGCGCCAGTTTATAGGCACGCTGGCCATCAATTTTAACGGCTGAAAATTTTGGCGGAACCTGCATGATATCGCCGGTGAAATCTGCCAAAGCCGCCTTGATTTCATCGTCAGTCGGGCGCGCCGCGTTTTCTGCGATCACTTCGCCTTCCTGATCATCGGTATTGGTGGCCTGCCCCAGACGCACGGTAAAGCGGTAAGCCTTCAACGCATCGGTGATAAACGGCACGGTTTTTGTCGCCTCGCCCAGCGCGATCGCCAGAACACCGGTGGCATCCGGATCAAGCGTGCCCGCATGGCCCGCCTTTTTGGCGTCCATCGCCCAACGTACCTTGTTGACCACAGCACTTGAAGTAATGCCCGCAGGCTTATCAATCACCAGCCAACCGGAAATATCGCGACCTTTGCGTTTACGCGCCATGTTCAGACCTGTCTTCGTTTAAGGAAACCGCCTGCTACCCGGCAGCGGGCGCTGCGTCAAGATCCCTAACGGGGTTTGACTGTTCCGACGATCACCCCAAGAGAGAACCCAAAATCAGACCGACCGCTGATACTGTCGTAAAGACGTGACACTTTCCCGTCGAAATAGAGCGCATTGGGCAGGTTCAGATGATCGCGAAACAGGGTTGCGAAATCATGGAAATTCACGCGTTCATTTGAAATCGCAAACACCGCACGTTGCCCATCAGCAGAAGTACCCACACCGTTGCGGATATATTTTGACGTGCCGCCCGGCAAAAGACGCGGGTGCAATGCCCCATCAATCACCAGCATCGGGCCGGATTGTGTGGCGTATTCGCAGGTCAGGTTGTTTTCACGGAACGTATCGGTTTCGATGACATTCAGCATATCATTGATGCAAAACACGCCATTGGGTGTCAGGCCAAAATTGCCATAACCACCGCCCGACGCCAGCGGGCTTTTGATGTTGCCCTGTTCGACATAGAGGCCAACCGGGCTGTAATCATCGTGATACATGCCCGCGTTCATCGCAAAACCAAGCATCTGGTCATCCGGCAGAGTGTTGTTGATGGTTGAGAAATGCCCCATCACCTCGCCGGTTTCGTCGGAATGAAACAAGCGCAGGTCTTCATCTGCGCTCACTTCACAAATTGTATAAGACTGATCCAGCCAGATCACATCCTCACACGCGGCTACCGCGTCCTGCGCAAAAGCAGATGCGCACAGCAGGCAGGTGAAGAATGTGACAAGGTTTCTCACAGATCGCCGCCCTCATCCGGTGCAGCAACATCACGTTGCACGGTTTCATTTTCCAGCAGACGGCGGGTTGCATCCATCTGATCAAACGTCATGTCGATTTCATAGCGCAGTTCAGGCGTATGTTTCAGCGCCATTTTCTTGCCAATCATACGACGGATTTCGTGCCGGTTCTTACGCAGCAACGCAAGGGCGTCTTCGGCCCCTTCACCCCCCAAAGGCAGGATAAACGCAGTTGCGATGTGCAGGTCAGGGGTGCAGCGCACCTCGCCCACGGTGATGGAAATACGGTTCAGATCCGGATCATGGATATCACCACGCATCAGGATTTCGGACAGATTGCGGCGGATCAGTTCGCCAACGCGAAGCTGCCGCTGAGACGGGCCACGCCCGGAGCTATGAGAATTCTTTGCCATATCTCACATGTAAATGCGCAACACGTCCTGTGCAAGCAGGGGTTTTCACCATGGCAGAGACCCGCTATTGCAAAGAACAGGATAACAGGAGTGCGCAAGATGACAGATCTTCCCGGTGTGGTGATTACAGGGGCGTCCGGCCGTATGGGGCAGATGCTGATTAAAACGATTACCGGCGGTGATAAACTGCGTCTGGTTGCAGCACTTGAACGCCCCGGGCATGACTGGATTGGGCGCGACGTGGGCGAAGCCATGGGCGGACCTGCCATTGGCGTGACCGTCACCGATGATGCGTTGGAAGCGTTTTCCAAAGCCCAGGCGGTGATTGATTTCACATCGCCGGATGCGTCTGTCGCCTTTGCTGATTTGGCCGCTCAGGCACGCGCGGTGCATGTGATTGGCACGACCGGCTTTGAAGACCACCATATTGAACGCCTTGGCTTTGCTGCCCTGCACGCGCGCATCGTGCGCGCTGGCAACATGAGCTTGGGTGTAAACCTGTTGATGCAATTGACGAAAAAGGTTGCAGCCGCCTTGGATGAGGATTTCGACATCGAAGTCATTGAAGCCCACCACAATCAGAAAGTCGACGCCCCATCCGGCACGGCCCTGATGTTGGGCGAAGCCGCCGCCGAAGGGCGTGGTGTGGATCTGAACGACGTGTCTGACAATGCCCGTCACGGTATCACCGGCAAACGTACCCGCGGTCATATCGGGTTTTCCAACATTCGCGGTGGCGACATTATTGGTGAACATGATGTGTTATTTGCCGGCCCCGGCGAACGCATCACCCTGCGCCACGCGGCCAGTGATCGCGGCATCTATGCACGCGGCGCAATCAAAGCGGTGCTTTGGGGGCTGGATCAGAAACCCGGTGCCTATGACATGCTGGATGTGTTGGGTTTGAATTAAAGTTCAGGCTGACCGGTAAAATTTTCGAACCCATCTGTGGTGCTGACAACGGACGCTTCAAAATGTTCGATCATCGGCATCACGATGGGTTCAACTTCTTTTAACCATACCGGCCCATCATAGAATGTCTCTTTGATGGTTTCTCGCATCTCTTGACTTGCAAAAGCACGCATCCAATGCACCATATTCGGGTTTTCTTCATCCCGCATCGGGCCAAAAACCAACATTCCGGCATCGCGCAGCGCCTTGCGGTTCACCGTTTCGAAAAACTGTATGAATTCTTCGCGCTTGCCAGGTTTCAAAGTATATCTGCGAATTTCAATAATCATTGCGTTTCCCGATCAGAAATCGACCGCGATTCCTTTTTTCTCCCAGTCGCCGTAGCGCACGGGTTCCGGACCATCACGCCCGCCCAATTCAGTGGGCAATGCATCATCACTCGCCGCCTTTTTGCGTGCGGCCGCTTCCGCCAGGGCACGACCTGCGGGCGTGGAAAGATCAAATTTCTCTGGATTTGTCTCTGTCTCTGACATGACGGGCCCCTTGCACAGCTTGTGGTGTTCGCTTCTCTCATATAGGGAAACAGGCCTTACCGGCAAGCAGAGGGCGCGGATATGGCAGAGCAAGGATCATCTGGGCAGGGTCTGGCAGCACGACAGGCAGCAGCGGCGCTTTTGCGTGGCGTTCTTATTGATGGCAAATTGTTGTCCGAACTGCCCACACCGAAATTGCAGGACGCCGGTGATCTGGCGCGCGCGCAACGGCTTGCGGTAACAACCCTGCGCTGGATGGATCGGGCGGACCGTCTGCTTGGGCGTTACCTGCGTAAGATGCCCCCCCCCGAAGCTATGGTTCTGTTGCGCTTGGGCACGGTTGAGATTTGCGAAGAATCCGCCGCAGGACATGGTGTTGTGAATGCAATGGTCAGCCTTGCGCAGAAACACCCGGATACGCGCCATTTCAAAGGCTTGATCAATGCGACCCTGCGCAAAGTGTCAACGGAAGGCCCCGCAAAATGGGCCAGTTTGCCCACGCCGCAATTGCCGAAATGGCTGCGCAAACCGTTGATCGCGGATTACACCAAACCCGTGATTGCAGCGATGGAGGGCGTGCAAGCAGGCCTGCCGCCACTGGATATCACCCCCAAAAACGGTGACAGCGCGGCGCTGGCCGCACGCCTGGGCGGAGAGGTCATGCCGGGTGGATCCGTACGCCTGCGCGAATATGGTCAGGTCAGCCGGATGGACGGTTTTGCGGAAGGCGACTGGTGGGTTCAGGATATGTCTGCGGCCCTGCCTGTGCAGCTGTTGCAGTTGAACGACGGTGAAAAAGCACTGGATCTTTGCGCGGCCCCGGGCGGGAAAACCATGCAGATGGCCGCCCTTGGCGCAGATGTCACGGCACTGGATCTGTCCGAAAAACGCATGCAACGGGTGCAGGAAAATCTGACACGCACCGGGCTAAAGGCCAATCTGGTTACAGGGGACGCGCTGGAACATCAGGGGCAATATGATGCAATCCTGCTGGATGCGCCTTGTTCTGCGACTGGCACAATGCGACGTCACCCGGATCTTGCACGCGCCAAAGACGGATCTGATTTCCCTGGGTTATTTGAATTACAGGAACGCATGATTGATCACGCTCTGACCTTGCTTGCCCCTGGTGGGCGGCTGGTTTTCTGCACTTGTTCATTGTTGCCGGATGAAGGGGAAATCCAGATCGAAGACGCGCTGAAACGTCATAATGATCTAGAAGTCGCTGATATTGACCTGCCCGATCTGCCCGGGGAATGGCGCAGCAAAGAAGGAGGCCTGCGTCTGCGGCCTGATTATCTGGCGGAACAGGGCGGCATGGACGGCTTTTATATGGCAATACTGCGCAAAACCTGAAACGAATTCCCCGGTGACAGCCCATCGGGGGCGGTTTATGTTGATTTGACCTCCGGACCCTGATCCGGCGATTCACATTTTCCATCGCAAAGGGCACATGCCCGGCGAGCCCAGATAAAACAGGCAGGCGCGTGGCAAGAAGCGAAACACTGAATGCAAAACTGATACGTCTGGCGAATCGTTTCCAGGCGCGCAGATCATCGCGGGCCACCCCGGCGACAGGTTTTGTGTCACAGCCTGAACCGCGTACTTTGGGGTCGTTCGCCCGAGGACGGCAACTTTGTGCCGGTAATTTCATGTTTGCGGGTCACCTGATCGAAGCACGCGATACAATTCTCTGGGATATTAAAGCGCCGTCTCTGGCCTATGACGAAGCCCTGCATGGTTTCACCTGGCTGGATGATCTGGCCGCCGTCGGGGATCTGCATGCGCGCAAAAAGGCCCAAATCTGGCTGGCAGAGTGGATCCAACGGTTTGGCGAAGGCAACGGTGCCGGCTGGACACCTGATCTGACCGGCCGCCGTCTGATCCGTTGGATCAATCATGCATTGTTTCTGCTGAACAACATGCCTGACGGAGATCCGGAACAATATTTTTCCAGCATGGGTCAACAGGTGATGTTTCTGTCGAAACGCTGGAAAGCCGCCGCCCATGGCCTGCCCCGTTTTGAGGCCCTGACAGGTCTGATCTATGCCGGACTGGCATTAAGTGGCATGGATCACCTGGTGAAACCGGCTGTTGAAGCCCTATCGCAGGAATGCACGTCACAGATTGACGAACAAGGGGGCATCCCCACCCGCAATCCAGAAGAGCTATTGGAAGTTTTCACTTTGTTGACATGGGCTGCAGCGGCTTTGACCGAAGCAGGCAAACTGGCATCTGCGGAACATATTGCAGCGATTGAACGCATCGCCCCAACCCTGCGCAGCCTGCGTCATTCCGATGGCGGCCTGGCCAGATTTCACGGCGGCGGGCGTGGGATTGAGGGACGGCTTGACCACGCGCTGGCCGCATCAGGCATCCGCGCCAAAACCCGCAAAGGCCTGTCTATGGGATACGCCCGCCTGCAGGCTGGGCGCACCAGCGTTGTGGTGGATGCCACATCCCCCCCCGAAGGAGAATTTTCCGCCAACGCACATGCATCGACCTTTGCACTGGAACTGACATCAGGCCGTCGCCCCCTGATCGTGAACTGTGGCTGTGGTGCGGGCTTTGGTGAAGACTGGCAGCGGGCCGGACGCGCGACACCGTCCCATTCGACACTTGGGCTTGTGGGTTATTCTTCGGCGCGCCTGGGCACTTCGGGATTTGTTGGCGGTCAGAAACGTGAACTGCTGACCCAAGGCCCAAAAGACGTTCTGCTTGAACCGAACACGGGTCTTGAAACCCTGCATTTTCACGGCGGCCATGATGGGTATCGCAACAGCCATGGGCTGACCCATGTGCGCGAACTGAACCTTGGAGAAGACGGGCGCACCCTGATTGGCGAAGATACGTTGGCCGCGATCACGGACCAGGACAAACAGAAATTCGATCTCGCGATGGACCAGGTCCAACTGCAGGGCATTGAATTTCAGGTGCGTTTTCATCTACATCCCGAAGTGGACGCCACGCTGGATATGGGTGGAACGGCTGTCTCTCTGGCGCAGCGCAGTGGCGAAATCTGGGTTTTCCGCCAGAATGGCAGCACCGGGATCAGTCTAGAACCGTCTGTTTATCTGGAAAAAGATCGTATTAAGCCACGTGCGACGAAACAAATCGTTCTCTCTGGCCGCATTATGGGGTATGCCGCGCGCATAAGCTGGACGCTGGCCAAAGCGCAGGACACTCCGACTGCTGTACGTGACCTGCAAACTGACGCGCCCGGCTTAGAAACGTGACCTTGTTCTGAAGCAATCCAGGAAGCCCTGATGACCGATCATTCCCCAATCCGCCGCGCCCTTATTTCTGTTTCTGATAAAACCGGGCTGATCGACCTTGCCCGCGCTTTGGCGGACCGTGGAGTTGAACTTTTGTCTACCGGCGGTTCTGCCGCAGCCATCCGCGATGCGGGCATTGCTGTAAAAGACGTATCTGACATCACCAACTTTCCGGAAATGATGGATGGTCGTGTGAAAACGCTGCACCCGAAAGTGCACGGTGGCCTGCTGGCGCTGCGTGACAACAAGGATCACGTTGCCGCAATGAGCGAACATGGCATTGATGCGATCGATCTGCTGGTTGTGAACCTTTATCCGTTCGAAGCGGCCCTTGCGCGTGGGGCTGAATATGACGAAATGATCGAAAACATCGACATCGGTGGCCCGGCGATGATCCGTGCGGCTGCGAAAAACCATGGTTTCGTAACAACCGTGGTGGATGTGGAAGATTACGACAAATTGTTGGGCGACATGGATCAGCACAATGGCGCGACCTGCCCGAAGTTCCGTAAAAAGCTGGCGCAAATCGCTTATGCCCGCACTGGTGCTTATGATGCGGCTGTGTCCACTTGGATGGCGTCTGCGATTGGTGTTGAAACCCCACGTCGTCGTGTGTTCGCGGGTGAGCTGAAGCAAAGCCTGCGCTACGGCGAAAACAGCCATCAGCAGGCAGCTTTTTACACAGATGGTTCCGCACGCCCAGGTGTTGCGACCGCGGTGCAATTGCAAGGCAAAGAACTGTCTTACAACAACATCAATGACACCGACGCCGCCTATGAATTGGTTGCGGAATTTGACCCGGCCGAAACCGCCGCAGTTGCGATCATCAAACACGCAAACCCGTGTGGTGTGGCGAAAGGCGCAACCTTGGTGGAAGCCTATCAGAAAGCTTTTGACTGTGATCGCACCTCTGCCTTTGGCGGGATCGTGGCGCTGAACCAACCGTTGGACGCAGAAACCGCAACAAAAATCGTTGAGATCTTTACTGAGGTTGTGATTGCGCCAGGTGCCTCTGATGAAGCAAAAGAAATCTTTGCCGCGAAAAAGAACCTGCGCCTTCTGTTGACCGATGCCCTGCCTGCGCCGCGTGCCTCTATCACCGCTTATAAGCAAGTGTCTGGTGGCATGCTGGTTCAGGACAAAGACGTGGGTTACGTCGGTATGGACGACCTGAAAGTCGTGACAGAGAAAGCCCCGACAGATGAACAGATGCAGGATCTGCTGTTCGCTTGGAAAGTTGCGAAACACGTGAAATCCAACGCGATTGTTTATGTGAAAGATCACGCCACCGTTGGCGTTGGCGCCGGCCAGATGAGCCGCCTTGACAGTGCCAATGTGGCCGCGTCCAAAGCCCAGCGCATGGCGGATGAATTGGGTCTGAATGCCAGCCTTGCCAAAGGATCTGCGGTTGCGTCTGATGCGTTCTTCCCCTTTGCAGACGGTCTGCTGGAAGCGGCCGCTGCGGGTGCCACATGTGTGATCCAGCCAGGTGGGTCCATGCGTGATGACGATGTGATCAAAGCCGCAAATGATGCGGGCCTTGCCATGGTCTTCACCGGCATGCGCCACTTCCGTCACTAAATTACAGGCCAGGAGCCCGACACTATGAAACGTATGTTTACTGCCGGGTTCCTGACCCTTCTTCTTGACCAGCTGTCCAAGCAATATGTCGTGGAATGGCTGAACCTGAAGACCCTTGGCGTGATGGAAGTTTTTCCACCCTATCTGAATTTTCACATGGCTTATAACACCGGCATTAATTTTGGCCTGCTCAGCACATCCCGCTGGCTGCTGATTGCGCTTGCCCTGGTGATTTCCGCTTGGGTTGCCTGGTGGGTGCGCAGTGAAGGTGACAAAAGATGGATGCAGATTTCCGGCGGCATCCTGATTGGCGGGGCTTTGGGCAATGTGATTGACCGGGTGATCTATGGCGCGGTGCTGGATTTTCTAAACATGTCCTGCTGCGGCTGGGAAAACCCCTATTCCTTTAACGTCGCAGACATTGCTATTTTCATTGGTGCATTCGGGCTGATTCTGTTTTCTGGCGAAAAGAAAACCGCCTGAATTCGCCAGTATTTGCCGACATTGCATAAGACCAGGTGACGCGCAGCGGATCGCAGGGTATAGAACGATAAAGACGCAGGAGATTTCAATGCAGACCACATTCGTCAAGACCGCCACAATTCTGGCTTTGCTGATGCTGCCTGCTGCCTGTGGTGGCGGACGCGGCGAAGGCCCGAACCTGATGACCCTGACGAAAACTGGATCTGGTCCGGATGAATTTGCGGTTCTGCCGACGCTGCCTCTGGAAACACCTCAGGATTACGCGACCCTGCCAACCCCAACCCCGGGCGGTACCAATGTCACGGATCCCAATCCTGTTGCGGATGCGGTTGTTGCATTAGGCGGCAGCACATCCGCCCTGACTGAAAACGGTACGGTCGGCGCCGATGGTGCCCTGCTTGCACATGCATCACGTTTTGGGTTCTCACCTGATATTCGTGCGGTCACCGCTGCGGAAGATCTGGAATTTCGCGGCAACAACCGTGGCCGTGTTCTGGAACGTGCGTTTAACGTGAATGTCTACTTCCGCAAATACCGCCGTCAGGCCCTGAACCAATACGATGAATTGCAACGTTTGCGTAATGCTGGCATCCGCACATCTGCGGCCCCTGTCACATCTTCGGCGGAGTAACGCGCAATTGAAGGCGCAGGCCTTGCCTCTCAGGGCCGCGTGACTACTTTCGTTTATGAACGTCACATGAGGCCTTTATGCTGAACCGGATTTTGAAGACCCTGGCTTTTGCCACAATTCTTCCCCTGCCCGCAGTTGCGGAAACCACCACCAATTTCACCCTTGAGAACGGCATGGAAATTGTCGTGATTGAAGATCACCGCGCCCCCGTTGTTGTGCAAATGGTCTGGTATAAGGTTGGCGCGGCTGATGAACCTGCGGGCAAATCCGGCATTGCACATTTTCTGGAACATCTGCTGTTTCGCGGCACCGACAATCTGGCCCCGGGCGAGTTTTCCGAAACTGTGGCTGCCAATGGCGGTTCTGACAATGCCTTTACCAGCTGGGATTACACCGCCTATCACCAACGTGTGGCTGCGGACCGTCTGGATCTGATGATGCAGATGGAAGCAGATCGCATGCGCAATCTGAAGATCACCGAAGCAGACATGCTGGTGGAACGTGATGTGGTTCTTGAGGAACGCAATCAACGCACAGATAGCGATCCTGCCGCTTTGTTTGGCGAACAGCGTCGCGCAGCCCAATATCTGAACCATCCCTACGGTGTACCCGTTATTGGTTGGCGTCATGAAGTTGGGGCTTTGGGTGCGCAGGATGCACTTGATTTTTATCAGACATATTACGCCCCGAATAACGCAATCCTGATTGTCGCCGGCGATGTCGACCCGGATGATGTTTTGGCCATGGCAAAAGAACACTATGGCCCGCTTGCCCCAACCGAAGGGCTGACCGAACGTCTGCGCCCGCAGGAACCGCCGCAATTGTCGGAACGCCGACTGACATTGGAAGATCCACGCATCGGCCAAAGCTATGTGATGCGTAGCTATCTTGCACCGGAACGTGACCCGGGGGACCAGAAAACAGCCGCTGCCCTAACCATGTTGGCAGAGCTTTTGGGTGGCAGCCCCACCACATCCTATATGGCAAAACGCCTGCAATTTGATGACCCCGTCGCGGTTTACACATCGGCCTGGTACAATGGCATGTCCTATGACGACACCACGTTTGGCATGGTGGTTGTGCCTGTCCCCGGCGTATCCTTGGACGATGCCGAAGCCGCGATGGACCGTGTTCTTGACGAATTCATTGAAGCCGGAATTGATGCCGATCACTTTGCACGCATCAAGATGCAAAGCCGCGCCGCGCAGATTTATGCGGATGACAATGTGGCGTCTCTCGCACGGCGATATGGTCAGGCCCTGACAAGCGGGCTGACCCTTGATGATGTTGAAGCCTGGCCCGATCTTTTGCAATCCGTCACCGCTGAGGACGTTTTACAAGCTGCCCGCGACGTTCTTGACCGCAACCGCGCAGTCACCGGCCGCCTGATTAAACCGGAGATCGCACAATGATCCGTCTGTTGACCGCCGCCGCCGCATTCATCCTGCTTGCACTGCCCATACGGGCGGAAGTTGAAATTCAGGAAGTGACATCCCCCGGAGGGATCAAAGCCTGGCTTGTTGAAGAACATTCGATCCCTTTCACCGCTTTGGAAGTGTCCTTTAAAGGGGGGGCAAGTCTTGAAGCCACAGACAAACGTGGGGCGACGAACCTGATGATGGCCTTGCTGGAAGAAGGCACGGGCGATCTTGATTCCCGCGCGTTTTCAGCGGCCCGCGAAGCGCTGGCACTTGAAACTGGGTTTGACGCCAGTGACGATAGCGTTTCAGTTTCAGCGCGCTTTCTGACGGAAAATCGCGATGATGCCATTGCATTGCTGCGCGGTGCTGTGATTGCGCCCAACTTTGATCAGCAGGCTGTGGATCGTGTGCGCGGTCAGGTTCTGTCCAACCTGCGTTCCGATGATCAGGATCCAGGGGAACTGGCATCACGTCGGTTTGATGAACTGGCCTTCCCAGGCCATCCTTATGCCACGTCACGGGATGGCACGGCCGAAACCGTCAACGCCTTGACCCGCGATGATCTGTTTACCGCGAAAGATGCCGCCATGGCGCTGGATCGTGTATATGTTGGCGCTGTGGGTGACATTACCGCCGAAGAACTTGGCCTGCTGCTGGACAGGCTTTTGGGTGACCTGCCCGCAACCGGCGCCCCTATGCCGGATCATGTGGAATTTGCAGCGGCGGGCGGCACCGAAGTTGTGCCTTTTGATACGCCGCAATCCGTAGCGATCTTTGGGCATGCTGGCATTCAGCGCGACGATGATGATTTTTTCGCAGCCTTTGTCATGAACCGTATTCTGGGGGCCGGGGGCTTTGCGTCGCGCCTAACGGAAGAGGTGCGTGAAAAACGTGGCCTGACATATGGAATCGGCACATATCTGGTTGCCAAAGATCACGGAGAGATGGTTCTGGGGCAGTTTGCGTCGTCCAATGAACGCATTGCAGAAGCTATTGAGGTTGTGCAAGCAGAATGGGCGCGTATGGCAGAGAACGGTGTTACGGCAAAAGAACTGGAGGATGCGGTGACGTATCTGACGGGTGCATATCCCCTGCGTTTCGATGGCAATGGGCCCATCGCCAATATCCTTGTGGGGATGCAGATGCAGGGGCTTGGCCTTGATTATATTGCAACCCGTAACGATAGAATTCGTGCCGTAACGCAAGATGATATCGCCCGGGTCGCTGCTGAACTTCTTGATCCCGAAGCGCTTTTGTTTGTGATCGCAGGACAGCCGGAAGGGTTATAAAACTCCTGTGGATTAACCACGGTTTCACCTGGTCGAATCGCAGATGTTCATGCTATGTTTTGTGGCATGTCTGTATCCGACCCCAATATAAGCCGTGAAACGCCGGTGATCCGCCAGCTTGATGACGCCGCAATCAACCGTATTGCAGCGGGCGAAGTCGTGGAACGTCCGGCCAGTGCCGTGAAAGAACTGGTCGAAAACGCCATTGACGCGGGTGCCACGCGTATTGATGTGGCGATTGCAGATGGCGGCAAAACCCTGATCCGCGTCACGGATAATGGCTGCGGCATTGCTCCGGATCAGCTGCCACTTGCCCTGTCGCGCCATGCCACCAGCAAAATTGATGGATCTGACCTGCTGAACATCCATTCCTTTGGGTTCCGAGGCGAAGCCCTGCCGTCCCTTGGTGCCGTTGGGAAACTAACAATCACATCCCGCGCACAGGGCCATGACGCCGCAACAATCCGCGTCACGGGCAGTGCCACGGATCCGGTGAAACCCGCGGCCCTGAACCAGGGCACAGTGGTTGAATTGCGTGATCTGTTTTATGCGACACCTGCACGGTTGAAATTCATGCGCACCGACCGCGCAGAAAGCCAGGCAATTGGTGATGTGATCAAACGTCTTGCCATGGCGGAACCCTGGATCGGTTTTACCCTGCGCGATGTGTCGGGTGGTGGCGAAGGTCGTGTGACCTTTCGTGCAGATGCTGCCAGCGGTGATTTATTTGAGGCCCTGCACACCCGTCTGACCAAAGTGATGGGCCCGGAATTTACGTCAAATGCCTTGAAGATCGACGCAGAACGCGAAGGCATCACCCTGACAGGATATGCCGCCCTGCCAACCTATTCACGGGGTGCAGCTGTCGCGCAATTCCTGTTCGTGAATGGCCGTCCAGTGCGGGATAAACTGCTGACCGGGGCCCTGCGCGGTGCCTATGCCGATTTCCTGTCACGTGACCGGCATCCTGCCGCTGCGTTGTTTCTGGAATGCGAACCAGACCGCGTGGACGTTAACGTGCATCCCGCAAAATCTGAGGTACGCTTTCGTGAACCCGGTGTTGCGCGCAGCCTGATTGTGACCGCCGTGCGCGCTGCGTTGACCGGGGCCGGACATCGGGCCTCGACCACTGTTGCTGCCGAAACCCTGTCCGCTATGCGTCCGGAAATGACGGACCAACCCCGCGTCTATCAGATGGATCGTCGCAGCGGTTATGCCGCGCCTTACACACCGTCGGTGCAAGCCCGCGATGCAGCCTATGCCGCGCAGGCCCCGCTGATGGATGCCCCAGGTTTTGCAGAGGCGTCCATGCCTTCCGCCCGGTTTGAACCCGTCGCTGAACAGCCGCAACTGGATGCTCTTCCGCTTGGGGCAGCCCGGGCGCAGGTGCATGAGAATTACATCATCGCCCAGACAGAAACAGGCATGGTGATCGTGGATCAGCACGCGGCACATGAACGCTTGGTCTATGAGAAACTGAAACATCAAATGGCGGAAAAAGGCGTGGCGTCGCAGGCCTTGCTGATCCCTGAAATTGTGGAACTATCTGATGGGGATGCCGCCGCTTTGCTTGCGCATGCAGAGAACCTTGCACGCCTTGGTTTGGTAATCGAAGCCTTCGGTCCCGGCACCATCGCAGTGCGTGAAACCCCTGCGATCCTTGGCGAAATCAACGCCGAAAACATGCTGCGTGATGTGCTGGATGAACTTTCCGATCTGGGCGAAAGTCAGCTGGTGCAGGAAAAACTGGAAGCGATCCTGTCGCGCGTGGCCTGTCATGGATCTATCCGATCCGGCCGACGCATGCGCGCAGAAGAAATGAATGCATTGCTGCGCGAAATGGAAGCGACCCCCCATTCCGGGCAATGCAACCACGGCCGTCCCACCTATGTGGAACTGAAGTTGTCAGATATTGAAAGATTGTTCGGACGCACATGATTACCATCGGCGACACCACCTATTCCATCACTGATCCCGCGGTCTTTGGCACACTTCTTTTGTTGCTGGTCGTTGTTCTGCTCTTTGTCATGCTGAAACGCGCCGGACGTGCCGGGGATGTCAGCGAACAACTGGCACGCCAAATGATGCAAATGAATGAAGACATGCGCATGCTGGGCAGCAATCAACAGCACCTTGGTGGGCAATTGCAATCGGTGTCTGACGCCCAGGCCAACGCGCAGACCCAGGTGATCCAGCGCATGGAAACCCGTCTTGCGACCGTGCAACAACAGATGGCGGATCGCCTGGCGGAAAACGCCCTGAAATCGGCAAATTCCATGTCTGAAATGCAGGAACGGGTGAAGGAAACCCTACATGGATCATCCAAACAAACCACCGCTTCTCTGACGCAATTGCAGGAACGTCTTGCGACGATCGATAAAGCGCAAAGCAATATCGAGAAACTGTCTGGTGACGTGCTGGGCCTGCAGGATATTCTGTCAAACAAGCAAACGCGCGGGGCGTTTGGGGAAATTCAGCTGAATGACATCGTTGCCAAGGCCCTGCCGTCAGACGCATATGAATTTCAGGCCACCCTGTCCAATGGCAAACGCGCCGATTGTCTGATCCACCTGCCGAATCCACCCGGCCCGATTGTGATCGATGCGAAATTTCCGCTGGAAAGCTACGAAGCCCTGGTCGCAGCCGAAACCAAAGAAGACGCCGCGCGTGCACTTGCTGGTCTGCGCACGGCGGTCAAAGCGCATATCAAAGCCATCAGCGAAAAATACCTGATCGACGGGGAAACGGCAGATGGTGCCCTGATGTTCCTGCCGTCCGAAGCCGTCTATGCCGAATTGCACGCCCGCCTGCCTGAAGTTGTGCGCGAAGGCTTTGCCGCGCGGGTCTGGATCGTGTCCCCGACCACCTGCATGGCCACCCTGAACACCATGCGTGCGGTTCTGAAAGACGCCCGCATGCGCGAACAGGCCGGTGCTATTCGTAAGACGTTGGGCATGTTGCATCGCGATGTGGAACTGGTGGTGGAACGTGTGGGCAAACTGAACACGCATTTCGGCCAGGCACGCGACGATCTGGAAAAGATCAATACCGCCGCAGAACGGGCTGGCAAACGCGCCGCAAAGCTGGATAACTTCGATTTTGAAGAACTGGCACCCGATGCCCAGGAAACGCCTGTTCCCCTGCCGCAGGATTAACGCAAAAGGGCGACCCGCAGGCCGCCCTTTCGATAAACTGAAATCAGATCAGTTGAATTTGTAGACCAGAGACACACCAAAGGTGTTGCTGGTGCTTTTCTGACCCGCAGCCGGATCTGTGTGGTAATCTGTACGAACGCTTGTGCGCAGGGACAGCGGGCCGGACAGGGACACATTCACGCCCAGATCGTTGGACACCAGTGTATCTGCAGAAGAAGACAGAACATCCGTGTCGTTGGTCACGGTTACGTTGTCATTCAGGCTCCAGTACATGCGGGAACCGATCAGGCCTGCGGCCTCTTCTTCTTTTACGCCAGCTTGCGTACGGGTCAGGCGATAGCCAGGGCCCGCCTGCACACGCCAGTTGAAGGTGTCGCTGTCGATAACGCGGTAACCAAGACCAACGCCGACAAATGCATCTTCTTCAAATGCGCCAAATTCATCCTTGGCATAACGCAATTTGCCAAAGCCATAGAACCGGTCATTGAAATAGCGGCTGGCGTCATATGCGCCCAGGAAAGTGTTTGCAGTCTTTGCACCTTCGCTTTCGCTGTAGTTCTGGCTCAGAGTGAAATCATGATCCCAGTTTGCGGTGCCGTAGCCAAAACGTGCACCAATGCCTACGTCAAGCGTGTCGCTGTTCCCGCTTGTTGCGTTTGCAGAAGCAGACACAGACCCGCGCCAGCCAAGAGGGCGGCGGTTGTTGCTGAAACGGTTTGCATCGCGCGAACGATCATAGTCGTCACGGATATCTGTCTCGATTTGTTTTACGGCATCATTTGCCGCATCAGACGTGATCTGCACGCCGGTTTCCTGTGCAACTGCGGCGGAACCACCTGCGATTACCAGCGCCAGAGCGCCTGCGATTTTTGTGATCTGATGTGTCATCATTACTAACTTTCACTGTTTCTTCAGGGACGCCTAAACGGGTGGCGACGCCTCGTGCTGATACAGATGAAGATCTTCCATCCTGTACTGCAGGGGAAGCAGATGGGCGTTTTCCCCTACACCGGACTTTCGCGCAGACTTCCGCCATCGCATTGGGAAAATGGGTTATTATCCGCCGATCACGTCTGTAGAGATCACTTTTCGCACAGTTATTCTGGAATTCGAAAATGGAATGCCTATGCAGCCAGAAGAAGGCCTTCGTGGCGGCGCAGATCTTGGCGCGCGGTTGGACCATAGGATGCGAAATCAGTCCGCAATGCGGGAAACAGAGTGAACAGCTCTTCTCGGCAATCAGCCGAGATCACATCAAGCCCAGCACCGCCAGGGTAAAAACTTTCACTGCGCATGCCAGATGTTTCGACGATTTGATGGGCGTCAAACATCATGTGGTAATAAGTGACATCAGACATGTTCCGGCATTGATGTATTGACCGGCCTTTCAGAAACTTTGCCGCAGACAGAACCTGGGACTGACCGAACAACATATTGCAATCAGGATTTTGCATCAGGATCCTGTGTGAGGGGGACACCCAGATATCGCATGTCGGATTGTTCAGACCAAACTGATGGGCTGGGATGCAGATCGGGGCCAGATGTGACAGGCCCGGGTCTGATAAATCCGCCTTGCGCCCTGCAATCCAGCGGATTGGCTGCGGTCCGTTGTCCACCGTCAGAACAAGATCCCCTGTCTTCAATGTTTCTATAGGGCGGGGGCCACTGATGGTATCAACCAACGTCCCTTTGGTGAAACAAGGCATGCCGCCGGGCGTGGGCGGTGTTGTAGTGACATAACCATCCGTCGGGTTGCCACTCAGGGAACTCCCTGCACCGGCAGTGCCGATCACGGTACTTGTGCCCGTTGCGGTGCCGGGTGGGGTGACGGCAGTCACAACGCCACCTTCGGTGAAGGAATTGAACTGCAGCACCGTTCCATTTTGAACCAGCGCGACGGCCCCGAAACGATGTAACCCGTTAAATGGAACAAAAGAGCCTGATGGAACAGCTGATACGTTATCAATGATGTAGATATCTTTGCCGTTCACCGTATTAACGGGCGCGCCAAAACCGCTCACGCTTCGCAGCGTGCCGGAAGGGTTGTAGATTTCAAGTTCCAGGCCAGAAACAGACGTGCCTGCGTCAACAAAGACTTCTACAAAATCTTCGTTTCCACTCCCGGTGTACTTGATTTCAGAGATGAATGGATCTGCCATTCCTCTGGTGTCCTGTACTGTATTTTACTGCTTCGTTTTTTTATTAACGAATAGTAAATCACATTTGCGGGCACAATTAAACCTTAGGGTGATTAAATCACGAAATTCATTCCAAAAGACATGAAAAAACCCGCTGTTTCCAGCGGGTTTTCTATTTCGCGCTAATCTGAAAGCTTATTCAGCAGCAATTGCCTGAGCTTTTTCAACTTTCACCGCTGAGAATTTAAACTCCGGGATTTTACCATATGGGTCAATCGCTGGGTTGGTCAGCACATTTGCCGCTGCTTCTACGTAGGCGAAAGGCACGAACACCATGTCTTCTGCAACGGCGCGGTCAGCGCGGGCCATGATTTCAATGGAACCCCGACGCGTGGACAGGCGCACCATTTCACCGGCCTCAACACCCAAACGACGCAGGGTTTTGGGGTGCAGGGAACAGTTTGCTTCTGGTTCAACCGCATCCAAAACCAGTGAACGACGGGTCATAGACCCCGTATGCCAATGTTCCAGCTGGCGACCTGTTGTCATGATCATCGGGAAATCTGCATCAGGTGCTTCATCCGGTGCAATCACGGCGGCAGGGGTGAACTTCGCACGGCCATCTGGGCGTGGGAAGCCATCGCCAAACACCACTGCCTGACCAGGATCGGTCGGAGACAGGGATGGATAACCAACCGTGCCATGTTCCAGACGTTCCCAAGTGATGTTGTTCAGGGATTTCATGTTCAGCTTCATCTCAGCGAAAATCTCGCTTGGATGTGTGTAGGTCCAGCCAAGGCCCAAACGCTGTGCCAATTCCGTGGTGATCGCCCAATCTTCGCGCGCTTCACCCGGGGGGGCAACAGCGGGGCGTACCATTTGCACCTGACGGTTGGTATTGGAAACTGTCCCTGTCTTTTCATACAACGCAGAAGCCGGCAAAATCACATCCGCATAGTTCGCGGTTTCGGTCAGGAAGATATCCTGCACAACCATCAGATCAAGCTTTGCAAATGCATCACGGGCGTGTTCTGCATCCGGGTCAGACATGGCCGGGTTTTCACCCTGGATATACATGCCTTTGATATTGCCCGCATAAACCTGATCGACGATCTCGGTGACGGTCAGGCCTTTTTCATTGCTGAAATCATCTGATCCCCAGACACTGGTGAAATCATCACGGATCTGATCGTCGGTCACAGTCTGGTAATCCGGCAGGAACATCGGGATCAGGCCCGCGTCAGACGCACCCTGTACGTTGTTCTGACCACGCAACGGATGCAGGCCGGAACCAGGGCGACCAACTTGACCACACATCAATGCAAGGCTGATGAGACAGCGCGAGTTATCGGTGCCGTGAATGTGCTGGGACACGCCCATACCCCAGAAGATCAGCGCAGATTTTGCACCGGCATAAATACGGGCAACTTCACGGATGGTTTCTGGGTCAATGCCGGAAATCGCTTCCATCTTCTCGGGGCTGAAATCGGCCAGATGGGCTTTTTCCGCTTCCCAGTTTTCGGTGTAGGTTTCGATATACTGTTGATCGTACAGTTTTTCTTCGACAATCACATGCATGATTGAGTTCAAAAGCGCGACATCTGCACCCGGACGGAATTGCAGCATGTGAGAGGCAAATTTGCGCATCCCAACACCACGTGGATCCATCACGATCAGCTTGCCACCGCGTTTGGTGAACTGTTTGAAATAGGTCGCCGCAACCGGGTGGTTTTCGATTGGGTTACAGCCGATGGTGATTGCCACGTCGGCATTTTCGATCTCGTTAAAGGTCGCGGTCACCGCACCGGAACCGACGTTTTCGATCAACGCCGCCACAGAAGACGCGTGACACAGACGTGTACAATGATCGACGTTATTGTGCTTGAAACCCTGACGGATCAGCTTTTGGAACAGGTAAGCTTCCTCGTTGGTGCATTTCGCAGAACCAAAGCCCGCAATCGCACGGCCCCCATGGGCCTGGGCCAGGTTCGCCATGCCGCCAGCGGCCTTTTCCATGGCTTCTTCCCACGTCGCCTCGCGGAAGTGGGTCATCAGATTGCCGGGATCGACGTTCAGGCCCTTTGCAGGCGCATCATCGCGACGGATCAGTGGTTTGGTCAGACGGTGATCATGGTGGATATAGTCGAAACCAAAGCGGCCTTTGACACAAAGACGACCTTCATTTGCCGGGCCATTGATGCCTTCGACGGATTTCACTTTGCCATCTTTTACTTTCAGCGACACGAGGCAGCCAACACCACAGAATGGGCAGACGCTTTCGGTTTCTGAATCGTAATCTTTGCTGTCACCCACCTGGGCTTCATCCAGCAGTGCGGCTGGCATCAATGCACCGGTTGGGCAGGCCTGCACACATTCGCCACAGGCCACACAGGAAGACGCGCCCATGTCATCAGCAACGTCAAACACAGGGTAAGCATCGTGACCACGGCCAGCCATGCCAATCACGTCGTTAACTTGAACTTCGCGACAGGCACGCACGCAAAGGTTACAGGAAATACAGGCGTCGAGATTCACGTTCATCGCAACATGACTGTCATCAAGCAGCGGAATGCGACCTTCTTCCAGCTTGGGAAAGCGGCTTTCGGAAATCTCGTTCAGATCCGCCATATCCCAGAGGTGGCTGGATTTGTCGCGGGCTTCTTCACGATCCGGTTGATCGGTGACCAGCATTTCCAGAACCATCTTACGTGCCGCTGTTGCGCGCGCATTGTCGGTGGTAACAACCATGCCCTCAGAAGGTTCGCGAATACAGGAGGCCGCCAGTGTGCGTTCGCCTTCGATATCCACCATGCAAGCACGACAATTGCCATCCGGACGATAGCCGGGGGCCGGTTTGTGGCACAGATGCGGGATC
Source organism: Halocynthiibacter sp. (assembly GCF_049608145.1). Lineage (NCBI taxonomy): Bacteria > Pseudomonadati > Pseudomonadota > Alphaproteobacteria > Rhodobacterales > Paracoccaceae > Halocynthiibacter > Halocynthiibacter sp. Next base: position 33,953 of record NZ_JBMYXF010000019.1, on the reverse strand, counting down.
ACAAGACCGCGGCCATTGGCCACTTCCCAGATGGTTTCGCCGGGGTTCGCTTCGACCTGCTGGCCGTCCAGGGTAAATTTGATCTTATCGGACATGCTGGCTCTCTTTCCTGTAGTTCCCGCGATTTTACCCGAAAAAGCGCAATCATCCAAACCCCCATAGCGCCACTTATAAGCACAAATGCGTCAGTGGTTATACATCGCGCGACAGAAGGTCCCCTGCGCACCATTGGCAAGGCAGGGATTCTTCACTAGACATCGACAGAATCGCAAAGGAGGGGCTTATGGCTTTGCAACTATATTTCGCCCCCGGCACAATTGCCGGTGCATCTGTTCTTGCGCTGCTGGAAAGCGGGCTGGAGGTGGCGTTTCTGCCTGTCAACTTTGGTACGGCAGAACAGCAAAGCGAATCATACTTGAAGGTCAACCCAAAGGGCCGCGTTCCCGCGCTGATCACAGATTTTGGTGTGCTGACAGAAACCGGCGCGATCCTTGAATATATCGCCCGTCTTGCGCCTGATGCGGGGCTTATTCCAAATGCTCCAGACGCTGCCGCACGCATGCATGAAATGATGTATTACTTGGCCTCTACCATGCATGTGAACCACGCCCATAAACTGCGCGGACACCGCTGGGCGGACCAGGAAATATCGCACAAGGACATGACGGCAAAAGTGCCTGAAACCATGGCTGCATCCTGTGCCTGGGTTGAGGAACAATTGTCAGGCGAATTCGTCTGTGGCGATGCCCTGAGCCTTGCCGATCTTTATCTGTTTACCATCTGCACCTGGCTGAAAGGCGATGGCGTGGATATCACCAACTATCCGAAATTAAATGCACATTTCACCCGTATCGCTGGGCGTGAAAGCGTGCAGACAGCACTGAAGCAGGGCCTCCTGCCGGAGATTAGAATATGACAACACATCTGTGGGTCCGCGCGGAGCAGCGCGAAAATGAAGAACGTGTAGGCATCACCCCAGAAGGTGTTGCCGCCCTGATCAAATCAGGCATCCGGGTGACGGTTGAAGAAAGTTCTGTCCGCGCGATTGGACTGGATGGTTACCGCGATGCAGGCGCTGAAATTGCGGCGGAAAATTCATGGCCGCAGGCCCCGACAGACGCAATCATTTTCGGCCTGAAAGAGCTGCCCGAAGATGGCACCGCTTTGCCCCATCGCCACATCATGTTTGGCCATGCTTATAAAGGTCAGTTCTCTGGTCGCGCCCTGCTGGAACGCTTTAAGGCTGGCGGTGGAACCCTCTACGATCTTGAATATTTGGTTGATGAAACCGGCCGTCGTGTGGCTGCATTTGGCTATTGGGCGGGCTTCGCTGGTGCCGCCGTGTCCCTGAAATCTTGGATTGCCCAGAAACAGGGCAAAATCTGCGGATCAGTTGGCGTTTACAAAAACAAAGACGCGCTGGTGGCTGAGCTGAAATCTGAAATCACGGCGCTAAACACCACAGCCCCTTCCGCGATCATCATCGGTGCGCTTGGCCGGGTTGGCACAGGCGCGGGCGATCTGCTGGAAACGATGGGATCAAAGGTCACCCGTTGGGATATGGCGGAAACCGCAAGCGGCGGACCTTTCCCGGAAATCTTGGACCATGACCTGTTCATCAACTGCATTTTGGCCCGCCCCGGCACACCCGTATTTGTGCCCGTCAGCGCCAAAGATGCAGACCGAAAATTGACCGTTATCGGTGACGTCGCCTGTGATCCGGACAGTGATTACAACCCTGTGCCGGTCTATGACCAAGCCACCACCTGGGACGCACCCGCCCTGCGCGTGCATGAAAACCCAGTGCTGGATGTCACCGCGATCGACAACCTGCCGTCCATGCTGCCGCGTGAATCCAGCGAGGATTTCGCGGAACAACTTTTGCCGTCTCTGCTGACCCTGACTGATCTGACGTCAGGTGTTTGGGGCCGGGCGGCTGCCGATTTTAATGAACACACGCAAGACATCTGAGAGGATCCTGCAATGACTATTCACTGGTGTGGCACTGGCCTGTCCGCAATTCCCGGCCTGCGCCGTTTGATCGAAAACGGGCGCGAGGTTTGCGTCTGGAACCGAACCACTGAGAAAGCCCGCGAAGCCGTGGGCGATCTGACCGACAACATTCGCGCCTTTGATATGGATGCGCTGAACGACGCTGTGCAACCGGGCGATCTTGTGGTGTCTATGTTGCCGGGCGACCTGCATGTTCCAGTTGCTAAGATCTGCCTGGAAAACAAAGCGCATTTCGCCTCTTCAAGCTATATCGCACCTGAGATGAAAGCCCTTGATGGCGCGTTCAAAGATGCCGGTCTTTGTAGCATAAATGAAGTCGGCCTTGATCCCGGCATTGACCACTTGATGGCCCATTGGCTGGTTGCGGATTACCGCGCCTCTGAAGCCTATGACGCCGACAATGAACTGACCTTCATTTCCTATTGCGGCGGCATCCCAAAGGTTGCCAATGATTTCCGCTATAAGTTCAGCTGGTCCCCGCTGGGCGTGCTGAAAGCTTTGCGCTCTCCCTCCAAATCCATGAAGGATTTCAAAGAATTTGACGTAGAGCGCCCCTGGGATGCGATCACATCATACGAGGCCCCGCTGCAAACTGCGGAAAGCTTTGAGGTTTACCCAAACCGCGATTCCCTGCCGTTTATTCAGGATTACCAGTTTGACGCGGATTGGAAGGTCAAAACCTTTGTGCGCGGCACCCTGCGCCTGAACGGTTGGGCTGACGCCTGGTCTGATGTGTTCCGCGAAGTTGAGACATTGGAAGGTGCCGCAGGTGATGCACGCCTGAAAGAAATGTCAGACGGTTTCTGGAACGACAACGCCTATGACGAAGGCGAAGCGGACCGCGTTGTCATGTGTGTGGCGCTGCAGGCGGAAAAAGCGGGCGAAAGCGTTTATCACAAAACCTATGTCATGGATGGCTGGGGTGATGCGCGCGGCACCGCCATGGCGCGCCTGGTGTCTGTGCCGCTTTCCATGGCAATTGATGCGGTTCTTGACGGTGAAATTGAACCAGGCGTCAGCCCTGCACCACATCAGCCAGAGCTGATTGATCGCATGATGACCGAGGTTGGCAAACTTGCCCAACACGTCACTGTTGTTGATCACGTCTAAGAAATTCGCGCTGTCCTATAATTGGGGCAGCGCTTTACGCCCGGTCGTAACCTTTTGATAGCATTCGATTTCGGGATACGTCCGCGGCCAATGATGCCGCGCGCAGGTCATTGAACAGTTTGATCCGTCGTGTCCCACGGCAACCGCAAATGCCCCAATCAAACACAACAGACCATTCCCCGAAGAGATTGCTTTCAATCGCGATCCGGTAAAATCTGGGCCCGCCTTTTAACGAGGGCGCCCGCTGTAAGAAACACACTGCCATGTCGGCGATTCTATCCAGGGTGATTCGCAAGCGCAAGCCAGTGATAAAACCTAGGCAGGTTCACCCCCAGCTAACATCCCCGAGAAAGATATAACCCGCGCCATAGATCGTCTTAATCAGGCGGGGATTTTTTGGATCTTCGCCCAATTTTGTGCGCAGCCGTGAAATACGCACATCCATCGCCCGATCAAAACTTTCACCCGCTGCCCCGCCCAGATTTTCCTGCATTTGCGCGCGTGAAATCAGGCGTTTAGGGCTTTCCAGAAACAGGCGCAAAACCTCGCCCTCGGCATGGGAAAACGGCGTTTCTTTGCCCTCTGTATCCACCAGAACATAACGTTCAAATTGTGCTTCCCAGCCTTCAAACCGGGCGATGGATACGCTTTTGCCGGCCTCTTTCCCACTGCGCAGACGGGCGCGGACACGCGCGACAACTTCGGCCGGATCAAAGGGCTTAATAATATAATCATCAGCCCCCAATTCCAGCCCGGTCACCCGATCCTGCACCTGGGCGCGACCGGAAATAATGATTATCGCAGCACCACTTTCCAGTGCCAACCGATGAACAAGCGCCAGGCCGTCCTTATCTGGCAAACCAAGATCGACAAGGCAGACATCGGGCGCCGTGCGTGCAAGCGCGGCTTCGAATTCAGTCGCACGACCAAAGCTAGCAGTGCGAAACCCGGCATCCTGCAACGCATCGGACAACATGGTGCGGATTTCTGGTTCATCATCGAGAATAGCGATCATTGGGGCAGGCTGGTTCATGTGGCGTCTTTCCCTTTGTGGTTCATGCGCAGAAACCCGGAAAGTTCCTGCACGTTGAAGGGTTTACGGATAAGTGGATAACGGCTTTCGCCATCTTGTCGGGTGGCGTCACCGGCAGGCAGAGATGTCATCAGATGACCAGGTGCGCCAACGCCAGAAGCCGCCAGGTGATCCAGCATTTCAACACCAGTTCTGGCACTTCCGGCCAGAGAGATATCAGACAGGATCAGATCAACGCCAGAAACCTGCGCAAGCGTTTCGCCTTCTTCCGCGCTGCTGGCTTCAATAACTGTGTGCCCCAGATCCATCAGCATTTCGCGTACAGAACACCGGATATCATCGCTGTCTTCCACCAGAAGAACAAGGCCTGGCTTCATGTCCCCGGCAGCGGGTCGCAGGGGCAAACGCAGGGTAATCCGTGCCCCGTTTTCGGTATTTTTCAGATAGATCTGGCCACCTGCGGATCGGGTCATGTCGTAAACCATGGACAGGCCCAGACCGGAACCTTCTTCGCCTTTGGTGGTGAAGAACGGATCTAGTGCACGTTCCAAAGCTTCATCGGAAAAACCCGGGCCTGTGTCTTCAACCGACACATCCAACCAGGTGTCGCGGACCGTGGCGGTGGTGACCGTGATTTTCCCGGGTGTATCGCCAATCGCGTGGCCGGCGTTCAACAGCAGGTTCAGAAGACTGTCCTGCAAAAAACCCGCGTCCAGCATAAGTGCACCACCGACATCACAGCGATAAATTTCAAGCTTTATGTGATCCGGCAAAGTCGGGCGGGCCAGCAGACGGATATCATTCAAAAACGCCGAAAGATCTGTCGCCACCAGCTTAACTTCGCGATGCCCAGACATCTGTGCAATCCGGTCCAGAATACGTCCACCACGCCGCACAGTTGCCTGTGTAGCCGCAATCAGTTCCTGTCCATCTTCTCGTAATTCCATCCGCGCGAGCCGCGATTGCAGACCCAGAATAATAGTCAGAAGATTGGCGAAATCATGGGCCAAGCCAGATGTCAGTTGCGCCGCAAGTTCCCGTTTGTGCGTTTGGGCAAGCGCTGCGCGGGCCTGGCTTTCTTCTGTGACATCGGTGGTCAGAATATATACGCCGTCGATTTCGCCGCCCCGGTCATCCGGAGTGAATGCCGTTCGGATACGGCGAGAGCTATCTTCATCCGTAAATTCAAACGCGCTGGCCTTGCCACGAAAAGCTTTTTCAAGCTGCGGGCCGATATGTTTCCACGCACTGTCACCCAAAGTATCATCGATGCGTGCACCCAAGATATCACTGGCGCGACCCGGCATGACAGTTCCCAACTGACGGTTGGAAAACGTATATAGATAGTCCGTATCCACATGGGCAATATGGGCGGGCATCATTTCGGTGGTGGTCCGTGTGCGGGCTTCCATCTCGGTCAGTTGGTGTTTCGTTTCTTCCAACCGGGTGATTGTTGCTTCCAGTTCGCGATTGGTTTTGGACAATTTTTCCGCATGATCCAGCAGCTGATCTGACAGAACCTCAGACCGGGCGCGCAGCAGTTCTTCCTGTTTTCGCGTGCTGGTAATATCGGTGTAAACTGTTACCCATCCGCCTTGTGGCAATGGGTTGCCTTCCACCGCAATGGTTCGACCATCTGGACGTGTGCGTTCAAGATAATGCGCTTCAAACGCCCGCGCCTGATCCACCCGTATTTTTAGTGCGGAATCGATATCGTCGATTTCACCATATTCGCCACGTTCCAGCAATAGACGGATCGTGTCTTCAAAAGTCGCGCCTGGGGTGACATATTTTTCAGGCAAATCAAACATTTCCTGAAACCGGCGATTGGAAACTGCCAGCCGCAGGTCGCCATCATAGATCGAAATTGCCTGCGCGATCAGGTTCAGGCCGGCCTGTGTCAGATCAGCAGTTTTGATCACTTTCCCGGCCATAAGATCCCTCTAACTTAACTTCCAGTTTTCCGGCATCACCGGATACAGCGCCTCAACAGCCGCGGTGGCAATGACATGCGCAGTGCCATTGCCCGGGTCATCGACATTCTGTCCGCCCTTAACAGCGGTGACCGTTGCTTTGCCACGCGGCAAAATAGCCGCAACAGCAGCACAGTCCACTTTTTCCGGTTCAGAAACCCCAACCGTGACCCGTACTTCCATCTGCGCACTATCAAGATCAAGTGACTGAAAAATGCTGAGGGTTGAATGGCGAAACGCATCTTCTACGGCACGTTTCGCAGCTTTTGTGTAATCCATACCGTACAGGTCATTGCCCATACCCATCTCAAGAATCAGTCGTTTCATTGAACCGGCTCCATATCGAATGACACCACCACAGCGGCGTTGGCGATGACGGTTTTTCCACCATCAGGTTTTGCAATATCCAGCCCCCCATGCACCGCAGTGAACGTATGCGTCCCATAGGGAAGCACATCTTTCAGCGCGTTCAAGTCCACTTTTTCGGGTTCCTGCACGGCAACTTCCACATCAACAAGCATGGCTTCTTTGGGAAAGCCAAAGGCCTGTGCCATCGTCAGGGAATTATGCCAAAGCGCATCTTTTAAGGCACTTACCGCAGCCTTTGTATAGTCTTCCCGGCGCAGGGACGTGCCCATCCCAAACTCCACCGCTACCCTTTGCTTCGCCATGGCATCCTCCTGTGTTGTCCAACTGTTAGACATATTTCCCCAGGATCACAAACCCCGTGGTTTCCCGGTATGACTTGTTACAATTTGTTAGGATTGGGAAAAACTGGGGAAAACTTTAGCGCAGAGTTTCTTTGTCAGGGAAAACACGCGAAGCTTTCGGCAGGGAATCATCCAGCCGTTGTTATGAGCTGTGTTGCAGACGCCATTTGCGCGTCAGGGAGGAAAAGAACTTGTCTATGTCGACCGCCCATCTGGGGAAAGTTGCAAAGCCCGAGAAATCCGTTCTCGAGCAGGCAAAATTCGCTGAGCTGAACTCTGTGCCCGCGCTTCTGGCCCGCAACGCACGTGAATTCAAAAATGCTCCGGCGTATCGTGAAAAAGAATATGGCATCTGGCAAAGCTGGACCTGGGAAGACGCTGCGGAGGAAATCGAAGCGCTTGCCCTTGGTCTGCTGAACTTGGGTGTAAACGAAGGTGATTATATCGCCGTGATCGGGCGCAACCGCCCGTATCTGTATTGGTCCATGGTTGCCGCTCAGATGGTCGGCGCGATTCCAGTGCCGCTGTATCAGGACGCTAACGCCGAAGAGATGGCTTATGTTCTGGGCCATTGCGGTGCGCGTTTTGTCATCGCCGGCGATCAGGAACAGGTGGATAAAGTGATCGAAGTGCAGGAAGACCTGCACCAGTTCGAACATATGATCTATCTCGATCCCCGTGGCATGCGTAAATACGATCACTCGCGCCTGCATGAATACGAACATGTTCAGATTCAGGGGCGCGCTGCGTTTGATGAATTCGAAAAAGAACTGAAGCGTCGCGTGGAAGCTGCCACATGGGATACCACCTGTGTGATGCTGTACACATCCGGCACCACGGGCAAGCCTAAGGGTGTTGTGCTATCAAACCGCAACATCGTGGTCACCGCGCAGAATTCATCTGACTTTGATCACCTTAAGCGTGATGAAGAAATCCTAGCGTATCTGCCGATGGCCTGGGTGGGTGATTTCATCTTTTCCATGGGGCAGGCGATGTGGACGGGTTTCTGTGTGAACTGTCCGGAAAGCCCGGAAACCATGATGACCGATCTGCGTGAAATCGGCCCATCTTATTACTTTGCGCCCCCGCGCATCTTTGAAACCCAACTGACCCAAGTCATGATCCGCATGGAAGATGCCAGCAACTTCAAACGGAAGCTGTTCCATTACTTCATGAACCACGCGAAAAAAGTCGGCCCCGCGATGCTGGATGGCGAAAGCGTTGGTCTGATGGACAAGCTGAAATATGCGGTCGGCGAGGTCACAACATATGGCCCGCTGAAATCTGCGCTTGGCTTTTCCAAAGTACGCGTGGGCTACACCGCGGGCGAAGCGATTGGTCCTGAGATTTTCGAATTCTACCGTTCACTGGGCATCAACCTGAAACAACTTTACGGTCAGACCGAAGCAGGCGTGTTCATCACCCAGCAACCGGATGGTCAGGTGCGCAACGATACTGTTGGTGTGCCTTCCCCTGGCGTTGAGGTTAAAATCGGTGACAATGGCGAGGTCTTCTATCGTTCGCCGGGCACTTTTGTAGAATATTACAAAAACCCTGAAAGCACCGCAGATACCAAAGACCCTGAAGGCTGGGTTGCAACCGGTGATGCGGGCTTCTTTGAAGAGGACACGGGGCATCTGCGTATCATTGACCGGGCGAAAGATGTTGGGAAAATGTCGGATGGTCGTTTGTTTGCGCCTAAATACGTTGAAAACAAGCTGAAATTCTTCCCTGACATCCTTGAGGCCGTGGTCTTTGGTGATGGGCGTGACACGTGTACTGCTTTCATCAACATCGACCTGACCGCCGTGGGCAACTGGGCAGAGCGCAACAACATTGCCTATGCATCTTACCAGGAACTTGCAGGACATCCTGAGGTTTACGGTTCAATCCAGAGCCATATCGCCGAGGTGAACAAATCTGTTGCCCAGGATCCAATGTTGTCTGGCTGTCAGATCCACCGCTTTCTGATCTTACACAAGGAACTGGATGCGGATGACGGTGAAATGACACGGACACGTAAGGTGCGCCGTAAGATCGTGGCCGAGAAGTTCCATGATCTGATCACAGCGCTTTATGATGGCTCAACCGAAGTCTCGACCGTGACCGAAGTGACCTATGAAGATGGTCGCAAGGGTTCGATTTCCGCCACGCTGGAACTGCGCGATGTCGAAGTTCAAGCCAATCAGAAAATGGCTGCGGAATGATGGAAATTCAAAACATGTGCTGCGTTGCCGCAGTGGAAGCCTCCGGCGGGAGTATTTCCGGAAAGATGAAGGAGTGGGCGCTGTGAACACAAGCGTAGAACCTTACACCACAGAAGACGGTCGCGAGATCGGCGGTGTGGTTATGGAAATGAAAAACATCACCCTGCGGTTTGGCGGTGTGGTGGCGATCAAAAACATTTCGTTTGATATCCGTCAGGGCGAAATTCGCGCGATCATCGGGCCAAACGGTGCAGGTAAATCCTCCATGTTAAACGTGATTTCGGGTTTCTATACGCCTTCCGAAGGTCAGGTCTGGTATCAGGGCGCGCCGCGTCCTTTGATGAAACCGTTTGAAATTGCCCGTCAGGGCGTTGCACGGACTTTCCAGAACATCGCGCTTTTTGAAGGCATGAGCACGTTGGACAACATCATGACTGGTCGACTGACCCACATGAAATCCTCGTTGTTAAGCCAGGGGCTTTGGTGGGGGAAAGCCCAACGTGAAGAAGCCGAGCATCGTGAAGTTGTTGAGAAAGTGATCGATTTTCTGGAGATCCAGAACATCCGCAAAACACCGGTGGGCCGTTTGCCCTATGGTTTAAAAAAGCGTGTCGAACTTGCACGTGCTTTGGCGGCGGAACCCAAAATCCTGCTGTTGGACGAACCGATGGCCGGCATGAACGTTGAAGAAAAAGAGGACATGAGCCGCTTTATCTTGGATGTGAATGATGAATTTGGCACCACCATCGCCCTAATTGAACACGATATGGGCGTTGTGATGGATCTGTCTGACCGCGTGGTTGTGATGGATTACGGCAAGAAAATCGGGGACGGCACACCGGATGAGGTGCGCAACAACCAGGATGTGATCGACGCCTATCTCGGCGTGGCGCATTAAGGGGGAAACGACATGGAATTTCTGAAAAGCATACTGATCACCCCCTTTGTCGACATGGTTGCGGCCCCTGATTTTCTGATGCAGGTGCTGTGGGAGGGCCTCGTTTCTGGTGTTCTCTACTCACTGATCGCACTGGGTTTTGTTCTTATTTTCCGGTCATCCCGGATCTTCAACTTTGCCCAAGGCATCATGGTGGTGTTCGCCGCTCTGACGTTGGTGGGCTTCCACGCGATGGGCATTCCGGCCTGGATTTCGGTGATCTTCACCCTTGGCGTTATGGCGCTTTTGGCGATCACCATTGAACGTGTTGTTCTGCGCCCACTGGTGGGCCAGCCTGACATTATTCTGTTCATGGCAACCATCGGGATCACCCTGTTCCTGATTGGTGGGGGTGAGTTGATCTTTGGTGGTGAAACCAAACGCATGATCACAGAAGACCTTGGTATTCCAACAGGTTCTGTTGATTTTGAACCCTTCGGTGGCCTGCTGATCCTTGAACAAAAAGACATCACAGCGGTTCTTGGCGCGGTTGCCCTGGTGATTGCCTTGCTGTTGTTCCTCAACAAAACCCGCATGGGCCGCGCCATTCGTGCACTGGGGGATGATCACCAGGCGGCGCTGTCTGTCGGGATTTCCCTGCGCACTGTTTGGGTGATGGTTTGGTTCATCGCCGGTGTGATCGCCTTGATGACGGGTATCGTTTGGGGCGCACGTGCGGGTGTAAGTTTCGCACTGGAAGTTATCGCATACAAAGCCCTTCCCGTTCTGATGCTGGGCGGCCTTGAATCCATCACTGGTGCGATTGTCGGCGGCCTTGCGATTGGCTTGCTTGAGAAGCTGTTTGAAATCTATTGGGGTCAGCCATTGCTGGGCGGCGGTACCGAAACTTGGTTCGCATTTGTCCTAGCTCTGATTGTGCTTCTGTTCCGTCCACAAGGCCTGTTTGGCGAAAAAATCATCGAAAGGGTCTGAGAACATGTTTTACAATACCGCTGGCCAGTTCAAGACGTCTTACAAAAAAGACCAATCCCTCTTTCCGGTTAAACAGGATGCAATCCTGCTGGGTGTGATCCTGCTGTGTGCATGGGTTCTGTTCCCGATGACCGCGTCAGAATTCACCTTCAAAACCATGCTTATGCCGGTTTTGTGTTACTCACTTGCAGCACTTGGGCTGAATGTTCTGACAGGTTTTGCCGGTCAACTTTCACTGGGAACGGCTGCTTTCATGGGGGTTGGTGCATTTGCGTGTTACAAGCTGATCACCATCTTCCCGGGCATGAATATCGTTGTCGCAATCCTGCTGTCCGGTGTGTTTTCATCCATGGTAGGTGTGGCGTTCGGCCTGCCGAGCCTGCGCATCAAAGGGTTCTATCTGGCGATTGCTACCCTCGCTGCGCAGTTCTTCTTGGTCTGGTTGTTTGAAAAATGGGAATGGCTGTCAAACCACAACCCATCCGGCGCGATTGAGGTTCCGAATATCGATATGTTCGGCATCACAGTTGCCGGTCCAAACGCAGCCCCTGTGACGCAATATTACCTGATCCTTGCGATCGTCACCTTGATCACCATCGTGACCATCAACCTGACACGGGGCAACCAAGGCCGGATCTGGAAAGCCACGCGCGACATGGACATTGCAGCCGAATTGATCGGGATCAACCTGCTGAAATCCAAGCTGACCGCCTTTGCTGTTTCCAGCTACATCGTCGGTGTTGCAGGTGCGTTGTTTGTCTTCCTGAACCTTGGGGCTGCTGAACCGAACTTCTTTGACATCCCATTGTCATTTAAGATTCTGTTTATCGCGATCATCGGTGGTCTTGGGTCTGTAATGGGCAACTTCATGGGCGCGATCTTGATTGTCGCTTTGCCGGTTGTGATCAAGTTCCTGCCAGATGCAATGGGCCTTGAAATCAACCCCGCAACCGTTGAGCATCTGAACATCATGACTGTTGGTGCGTTGATCATCTTTTTCCTGATCATCGAACCACACGGACTGGCACGTCTCTGGCAGCTGATCCGTGAAAAACTGATTATCTGGCCATTCCCGCACTAAGCGGGGGTGACCCAACAAGACCAATAAGAAGACCACTACAACAGAAGTAATCCAAATCTTTGGGAGGAGAATGAAGATGAAGAAACTTACGACTTTTACGGCAGCCGCCGTGATGGCGATCACCGCAGGTGCGGCATCCGCCGAGGGCCTGTCTACACCCAACCTCAGCTATCGTACTGGCCCGTTTGCAGCGACTGGTATTCCGCTGATGAACGGTCAGCGCGACTATATGCTTATGCTGAACGCCCGTGATGGCGGTATCGGTGGCGTTCCGATTGATTTCTCTGAATGCGAAACCGGTTATTCCACCGAAAAAGGTGTGGAATGCTATGAGGCGACCAAAGGCGAAGCCATCGTGACCCAGCCGTGGTCCACAGGTATCACCCTTCAGGTTCTGCCAAAAACCAACGTGGATGAGATCCCAATTCTGGCCCCTGGTTATGGCTTTTCGCCAATGGCTGACGGTTCCGTGTTCAACTGGGCGTTCAACATGCCGGGTTCATACTGGGATGCGGCATCTATGATCCTGAACGAACTCAGCGGCAACGATCTGTCCACACTTGCTGGCAAAAAGATCGCTTTCCTGCACCTTGACCACCCGTTTGGTAAGGAGCCACTTCCGTTCCTCGAAGCAATGGCGGAAGAGCACGGTTTTGAACTGCTGCCAATCCCAGTTGGTCTGAAAGAAATGCAGAACCAATCCGCACAATGGCTGCAAATTCGCCGTGAACGTCCTGACAATGTGATCATGTGGGGCTGGGGTGCGATGAATGCAGGCGCTCTGACTGAAGCTGTGAAAACACGTTACCCAATGGATCAATTCGTTGGCGTTTGGTGGTCTGGCCACGATGGCGACATGGAAGCCCTGGGCGAAGATGGCAAAGGCTATCGTTCTATCAGCTACTCCGCACCACAACCAGATGCGGCTGTGATGGCGGACATTCGCGAATATGTGTTCGACAAAGGCGATTCCCTTGCAACCGAAAGCGAACTTGACTGGGTGTTCTACCAACGTGGTCTCGTGATTTCTGCGATGCTGGCTGAAGGCATTAAAACCGCACAGGATCACTTCGGTGAAGGTGAAATTTCCGCAACGCAACTGCGCTGGGGCCTGGAAAACCTGAACCTGACAGACGAACGTCTGGCAGAAATGGGCATGACCGGCATGGTTGCGCCTTTCTCAACATCTTGTTCCAACCACACCGGTCACGCTGGTGGCTGGATGCTGGAATGGGACGGCGCGAAATGGGTTGTTGGGTCTGACCACCTGATGGCGGATGCCGAAGCAATTCGTCCTTTGGAAGTTGCTGCAGCAGCTGAATACGCAGAAGCAAACGCACCTTGGCCGATTGCTGACTGCGAATAATTGATATCCCGGCCGCAGCCCTGTGTTGCGGCCGGACCCAACTGATTTTTTCAGGAAGAGAACCATGCTGGACGCCGAAAAAACAAATAATGCCTTGCTAGAGGTCAACAATATCGAGGTGATCTACAACCACGTGATCCTCGTTCTGAAGGGCGTCAGCCTGTCGGTTCCCAAAGGCGGTATCACCGCGCTTCTGGGCGGTAACGGCGCTGGCAAAACCACAACCCTAAAGGCCATTTCAAACCTGCTCCACTCGGAACGTGGCGAAGTGACCAAAGGCTCTGTTTCTTATCAGGGGCAAGAGGTTCAGGAACTGAACCCCGCCGCTTTGGTAAAACGTGGTGTGATCCAGGTGATGGAAGGCCGTCACTGTTTTGAACACCTGACCGTTGAAGAAAACCTGCTGACGGGCGCTTATACCCGCCGTGATGGCCGTGCCGAGATCGAACGCGATCTTGAAATGGTTTACAATTATTTCCCACGTCTGAAAGAACGCCGCAAAAGCCAGGCGGGCTATACATCCGGCGGTGAACAACAGATGTGTGCCATGGGGCGCGCGCTGATGTCCCGCCCGGAAACCATCTTACTGGATGAACCGTCCATGGGTCTTGCACCGCAGCTGGTGGAACAAATCTTTGAGATCGTGAAAAGCGTGAATGAGGGCGAAGGCACCACCTTCCTTCTGGCTGAACAGAACACAAACGTCGCGCTGAAATATGCACATTACGGCTATATTCTGGAAAATGGTCGCGTCGTGATGGACGGCCCTGCCGCTGAATTGCGCGAAAACCCCGATGTAAAAGAGTTCTATCTTGGCGTGTCCGATGATGGCCGTAAAAGCTTCCGTGATGTGCGGTCTTACCGTCGTCGTAAACGGTGGTTGAGCTGATCGGGGGCCTGCGTATGACTTTTTATGATGATCGTGAGACCCGTTCAGCTGACGAACGCGCCGCAAGTCAACTGGCCGACTTGCGCGACCAATTGGCCCGCGCCCGCGCAGTAAAAGGCACCTGCAATCTGGATGGACCAGATCTGACATCCCTGTCCGATCTGGCCGCTTATCCGGTTCTGCGCAAATCTGATCTGTCAAAATGGCAGAAAGAAAAGCCGCCATTCGGTGGGTTCGCGGTGAAAAATGCTGCCCATATCTTTCAGTCCCCAGGGCCAATTTATGAACCCGGCGGCATCAGCCATGATTGGTGGCGCATGGGGCGTTTTCTGCATGCCGCAGGCATCGGTGCGGATGATATTGTACACAACTGTTTCGGTTATCACCTGACCCCAGCAGGCATGATTTTTGAAAGTGGTGCCCGCGCGGTTGGGGCCACTGTCCTGCCAGCAGGCGTTGGCCAGACTGAACTTCAGGTGCGCGCAGCTGCGGATATTGGCACGACTGCCTATGCCGGAACACCGGACTATCTGAAGATCATTCTGGATAAAGCCGATGAGATGGGCGAGACTCTAAAAATCACAAAAGCAGCCGTTGGTGGCGGGGCCTTGTTCCCGTCCCTGCGTCAAGAATATGCGGATCGTGGCATCACCTGTCTGCAAAGCTATGCGACTGCGGATCTGGGCAACATCGCTTATGAAAGTCATGCGATGGAAGGCATGATTGTCGATGAAGGCGTGATTGTTGAAATCGTCACGCCTGGCACGGGTACCCCCGTGGCGGAAGGTGAAGTTGGCGAAGTTGTCGTGACAACGCTGAACCCTGATTATCCTCTCATTCGTTTTGCGACGGGTGACCTTTCTGCACGGCTGCCGGGGCAATCCCCATGTGGTCGGACGAACATGCGTATCAAAGGTTGGATGGGCCGGGCCGATCAGACCACCAAGATCAAAGGCATGTTTGTACGGCCCGAACAGGTTGCTGATTTTGTTTCGAAAAACCAAGCCGTCACAAAGGCCCGCGTCATCGCCACCCGTGTGGGGGAGATGGATGCCATGACCGTTCAAGTCGAAGCTGAAGGCGGTGATCAAACCGCTTTAGAAGCCTCTGTCGCCAGCCTGCTCAAGCTGAAAGGCAAAGTCGAAATCCACGAAACAGGTACGCTACCGAAAGACGGTAAGGTCATCGATGATCAACGTGTGTACGACTGATCACAGATAAATCTGTTTTCTGAAAGCCCCGCCTTGTGTGGGGCTTTTTCTTGTCGAATCCTATCTTTGGACATTGCGCGTCGCACAAAAAAAGACCGCCCTGAAAGAGCGGCCTTTTTAATTCTAAGCTGGTTCAGCTCAGCCCTGACGGGCTTTGAACCGGCGTTGTGTTTTGTTGATCACATAAACACGGCCCTTACGGCGTACAACGCGGCAATCGCGATGACGGTTCTTGAGCGAGCGGAGCGAGTTGCGGACTTTCATAAGCCTTATCCTCATGTCGCGGCGCGCAAGAAACGTGCGCCTCGGGTTAAATCTCAGCATCACCGGCTCATCCGGTGATTGTTGCCTGTTTTATTCCTGGCAAGGAATGGTGGACGATACTGGGATCGAACCAGTGACCCCTTCGATGTCAACGAAGTGCTCTACCGCTGAGCTAATCGTCCGCCGTTGCTGCCCCATTTATCCCTTTCCAACAGTAATGACAAGCACTGCATAAACAAAAGGGACGCGGATAAGGGCCGCGTCTGTCCGGTGTCTATAAGAGGAGTCGTACCAGGGATCAAGAGCTTTTGGCAAAGGAGTTTTCCCGAATGCAAAATAGTGTTATGGCCTTGGCAATGAACGACGGACCCTTTCATATTTTTCAGCCTGCCAAACAGGACACAGCGGTGGTTTTCGCATCACCTCATTCTGGCCGCGCCTATGCCGATAGCTTTCTGCGCAACAGTGTTCTGGACGAAACCCGTCTGCGCAGTTCAGAAGATGCGTTTGTGGATCTGCTGTTCAGCAATGCGCCCCAATACGGTGCGCCTCTTCTGTGTGCAGATACACCGCGCGCCTATGTTGATCTGAACCGATCGTCAGACGAACTTGACGGCGCATTGATCCACAATGTGCCAAAAACAAAATCCAACCCCAGAATCGCATCCGGCCTTGGGGTCATTCCCCGTGTCGTAGCGAATGGTCGGTCCATATATCGCGGGAAGATGCACCTGACGGAAGCACACCAACGGCTGACGTCACACTGGCACCCTTATCACAATGCTTTGGCAAGCCTGATCAGTGATACCAAAGTAAAATTCGGGCAGACGATCCTGATCGATTGTCATTCCATGCCCGCCGAAGCACTTGATTCGCTGTCTTCAGGCAGTGCAACGCATCCCGACATCATCATTGGTGATCGTTTCGGATCCAGTTGCGCCGGGGAAATCACCGATCAAGTGTCACGTGCGTTTCTGAATGCGGGCTTTGCAATTGCGCATAATGTGCCCTTTGCAGGTGCTTATATTGCGCAGCACTATGGCGGTCCGTCACGGGGGCAACATGCGTTGCAGATCGAAATCAACCGGTCCCTGTATATGGATGAACAGACTATTCGCCCAAATTCAAATTTTGAGCCGTTCAAACGAAAACTGGACAATGTGATAAAAACAATCGCTGAGATTGGGCGCAATAATCAGGCCTTACGTGCCGCCGAATAATTTCTGACGTCCTGCCATTCTGAATTCAGTTCAGAGCCCGCCCTTTACGGATCGCATCTTTGCCGAACCGGGCACGGATCTTGTCAGATGCGCGCTCTATCTTTTCACGCTGCTCTGCATTCGGGTCCAGCAAGTCCGCGAATTGATCCGACCCTTCTGCAGGAACAAGATCGCTGATCCCCACGCCAATCAAACGAAATGGCCCCTGATCTGAAACCTGATCAAACAGCCCCCGCGACGTGCGATAAATACGATCAGCAAGCTGGGTAGATCCGGGTAAGGTCACCCGTCGTGTCAGCGCCGAAAAATTTGCACGTTTCAGTTTCAGCGTCACAACCCGGCCAGCATAATCGCGTGCCTTGGCCCGGTCAGCCACCTGTTCTGACAAACGCCACAGATGCCCGTCCAGAAGATCGATCTGGCTGGTGTCTTTGGAAAACGTCGTTTCTTTTGAAATGCTTTTAACTGGGTCATTCGGGGAAACTCTTCGGAAATCCTGTCCCCGCGCCAAATGGAACAACCGTTCCCCCATGGATCCAAACCGCGCCACCAGATCTTCTTTTTCCCACCGCAGAAGATCATCAAATGTGCGCACCCCTGCCTTTTCAAGCGATGCCTGCCCCGCAGGTCCGATCCCCCAGATCAAACGTACTGGTTTTCCTTTCAGAAAATCTGATGTTTCCGCCTTGCCAATGATGGAATATCCGCGCGGTTTATCCAGATCGGACGCAACCTTGGCCAGATATTTGTTATGAGACAGGCCAATCGACCCTGTAATTCCCAATTCGTCCTTCATGCGTTTCACAAGCTTAGCCAGCATTACAGCCGGTGGCGCCCCATGTAACCGCTGAGTTCCGGACAGATCCATAAACGCTTCGTCCAAAGACAAAGGTTCAATTTTTGGCGTCAGCTCATCCATCATGGTGCGGATCTGTCTGGACACGCTGGAATAGGCTTCCATTCGGGGGGGCAGGAACACGCCATCCGGGCAAAGCTTGCGTGCTTTAAAGGCCGGCATGGCGGAACGCACCCCGCGAATACGTGCGATGTAGCAGGCCGTGGACACGACACCACGATCCCCTCCACCAATGATCACCGGCTTATCGCGCAGTTCAGGATTGTCGCGTTTTTCAACCGATGCATAAAATGCATCACAATCCATATGGGCGATTTCCAACGTAAAAAGTTCTGGATGAACCAAAAGTGCCGGTCGCCCACAGGTGGGGCAACGCCGCCCCTGTGGCGGTTCTATGAATTCTGAAAGACAATCACGGCAAAGGGCTGGCATGGAGGCAATTTATGTGGAAAACAATCCGGGAACAACCTGTGGAAACGGCCCACATCTTGAAGGTCAGTAAAATTGACCTATATATTGAATATAACAATACGAGGAAAAAATGAATATTATTGCTGAAATTATCAACACCCTGGGCGGCGGCGGCATTGTTGGATTGCTTTTCGCCCTGTTCATCATCATCTGTATCTTTCTGGGCGTGCGCATCGTTCCGCAGTCAGAAAAATATGTAATTGAACGCTTTGGTCGTTTGCGTGTTGTTCTGGGGCCTGGGATTAACTTTATCATCCCTTTCCTTGATCGCGTTGCACATCGAATCTCCATTCTGGAACGTCAGCTGCCCAATGCCAGCCAAGACGCCATTACATCCGATAACGTACTGGTTCGGGTCGAAACATCTGTGTTCTACCGCATCACAGAACCCGAGCGCACAGTATATCGTATTCGCGATGTAGACGCCGCGATTGCAACAACCGTTGCTGGTATCGTGCGTGCTGAGATCGGCAAAATGGAACTGGACGAGGTTCAATCAAATCGGGCCCAGCTGATCACACAAATCCAGGTTCTGGTTGAAAGCGCCGTGGATGACTGGGGCATCGAAGTAACCCGCGCCGAAATCCTAGACGTTAACCTTGATCAGGCAACACGTGACGCCATGCTTCAACAGTTGAACGCTGAACGCGCCCGTCGTGCACAGGTGACCGAAGCGGAAGGCACAAAGCGCGCAGTTGAGCTGAACGCAGATGCAGAACTATACGCTGCTGAACAACAGGCAAAGGCCCGCCGCGTATCTGCCGATGCAGAAGCTTATGCAACCGAAGTCGTCGCCAAGGCGATCAAAGAAAACGGTATTGAAGCAGCCCAGTATCAGGTCGCCCTAAAGCAGGTAGAGGCCTTGTCTGAGGTCGCAAAAGGCGAAGGCAAACAAACTGTTCTGCTGCCTTCTAACGCATTGGATGCATTTGGTGATGCGTTCAACATGCTGAAAGGTGGCTCAAAATGATCTGGACAACCTGGTGGGCCTGGCTCGCAGGCGCTCTGATCCTTGGTATTCTTGAAGTCTTGGCCCCTGGCGCAATCCTGCTGGGCTTCGCCTGCGGCGCTGCGGTTGTCGGTATCTTGTTTGGAATAGGTGGTCCGATCGCAGGCTGGCTTACCGGTTCGTTCCCGTTGACCATGGTGATATTCGCGGTTGCGTCACTGCTGGCCTGGATCGCAATCCGCAAGGTCATTGGCAAACGTCACAAACAACCCAAGATCTTCGAAACCGATATCAACGACTAACCTGAACCCAGACACGCGAAAGGCGGGGCAATTTTGGCCCCGCCTTTTTTATTTTATTGCATTACACCTGTTATCAGGAAAGTTCCGCCAAAACAGCCTGTGCTGCAAGTCTCGGATCTTCTGCCTGCCAGATGGGGCGACCGACAACGATGTGGTCCGCGCCATTGTTAATTGCCTGACCAGGGGTTGTGATACGCTTCTGATCCCCCGCATCCGCACCAGCAGGGCGTACGCCAGGTGTTACAATCAGTTTGCCAGCAGCTTCCGGCAGGGCACGGATCACAGTTGCTTCCTGTGGAGAGGCAATCACACCATCGGCCCCCGCAAGGAACGCTTTCCCTGCACGTTCCTGAACAAGATCCTTAATATCGCCCGGCTTGATCAGCGCGCCATCCAGATCCTGGCGATCAAGTGATGTCAGGATCGTAACAGCCAGAATTTTCATGTCGCTGCCGCCTTTGCCTTCCTGCGCTGCTTTCACAACATAGGGGTCGCCGTGCACTGTTAGGAAATCCAAATCAAACTGTGTCAGGCCACGCACGGCTTTTTCAATTGTCGCGCCAATATCAAACAGCTTCAGATCCATGAAAATCTTTTTACCGAATTCCGCCTTCAGTTCATTCGCAAGCGCCATACCGCCACTCGATAACAGACCAAGCCCGATTTTATAGAAGCTGACTGCATCTCCAATTTTCGCAGCAATCTCCATGCCGGCAATTGCATTGCTTGTATCCAGGGCGACGATCAGACGATCGTCTGCTACATTTTTCTGGGACATCGGGCACTCCGTAAATGAAATTTTCCTCTCATACGGATTTGCACGTGCGCTGGCAAGATCAAGGCTGAAAGATCAATCGTTCTGAGTGTTCTCAGGTGTTCGAATTTGCGGCGGATCACCCGGAAATGGGCTTCCTAGATCATCAAGATATCGAGCCGCCCCATAATCGCGGGCGCGCCGGGGCTTGCTGGTTTTCTTTGGCGTGAGAACGGGTGATTTTAAAAATTCGCGCACCGCACGCGGCATAATATGGACACGCCGTTTGCCTGCCGTTTTCTGAACAACCTCGACAGGCACAGGTTTAATGTTGATTTCCATTTTCATGATGGCCACCCGTTTTTCTGACGTTGACGACCGAAGACAGTGACATTCATGTCGTTCCGATGAACGCGTTCAAATGGCCAGTATTTTTCCGTAACCATTGCAATGCGCAGACCGCAAGTATCGCCACCCGGGGATGCAAATTCAAACTCCCCCTCATATTTATGAACATTCAGATCATATCGAACAGATTTCACCCGGTTGTTAAAAAGCATATTCTTGCTCCGTAAAGATGACGAATTAACCTTAACTAAGCAGCAATCAGTAAATTTTCCCTGAACTCAGGTACATTCAAAGTCACTTTTATTCAGATAGGAAAATCAGCCCCACCTCTTGAGATTTTCGCAGGCCTGCCCATCTATATAATGAGGCTTCACAACGGATGCGCTGCACAGCGGGCATCTGAAAACGGAGCGCTTTAAAAGGAGAGAATGATGAACCTCGAAAAGTTCACAGAGCGGTCACGCGGCTTTCTGCAGGCGGCCCAAACAATTGCTATGCGGGAAAGCCATCAGCGGCTTGGTCCCGAACATATCCTGAAAGCACTGTTAGACGATGATCAGGGCCTTGCGGTCAATCTGATTACTGCCGCCGGTGGCGACGCGACACGTGTACGTGAAACGATGGACGTCACAATGGGCAAAATCACCAAAGTGACCGGTGACGCAGGCCAAGTCTATATGGACAGTCAGACCGGCAAGGTTCTGGCAGAGGCTGAAAAAATCGCCACGAAAGCAGGCGACAGTTTTGTGCCGGTGGAACGCATTCTGATGGCGCTTGCCCTGGTGAAATCCAAGGCGAAAGAAGCCCTAGACGCTGGCAATGTGTCGGCTCAAAAACTGAACGAAGCAATCAACGACATCCGCAAAGGACGCACGGCTGACAGCGCCAGTGCGGAAGATGGGTATGACGCGTTGAAGAAATACGCGAGTGATCTGACAGAGGCCGCGCGCGAAGGAAAAATCGACCCTATTATTGGCCGTGACGAAGAAATTCGCCGCACCATGCAGGTTTTGTCGCGCCGCACCAAAAACAACCCGGTTCTGATCGGGGAACCAGGCGTCGGTAAAACCGCGATTGCCGAAGGTCTTGCCCTGCGAATCGTCAATGGGGATGTGCCTGAAAGCATCGCGAACAAAAAACTACTTTCGCTGGATATGGGGGCACTGATTGCTGGTGCAAAATATCGCGGTGAATTCGAAGAACGCCTGAAATCTGTCCTGACCGAGGTGACCGAAGCCGCTGGTGAAATCATCTTGTTCATTGATGAAATGCACACGCTTGTCGGTGCGGGTAAAGGGGACGGCGCGATGGATGCGGCGAACCTGATCAAACCGGCGCTTGCCCGGGGGGAATTGCACTGCGTTGGCGCAACAACACTGGATGAATATCGCAAACACGTGGAAAAAGACGCAGCCCTTGCGCGGCGTTTTCAGCCGGTCGTGGTCGAAGAACCCACTGTTCCCGATACGATTTCTATTCTGCGCGGGATCAAAGAAAAATACGAGATGCACCATGGTGTGCGGATTTCTGACAGCGCGCTTGTATCTGCAGCGACGCTTTCGCACCGCTATATCACGGATCGTTTTCTGCCGGATAAAGCCATTGATTTGATGGATGAAGCCGCAAGTCGTTTGCGCATGGAAGTGGACAGCAAGCCAGAAGAACTGGACGCATTGGATCGGGAAATTCTGCAAAAGCAGATCGAAGCCGAAGCCCTGCGTTTGGAAGATGACGCCGCAAGCAAGGATCGCCTGAAGACGCTTGAAAAAGAACTGTCTGATCTGGAGCAACGTTCCGCCGAAATGACGGCGCAATGGCAGGGGGAACGCGACAAGATGAATTCGGCGCGTGACATGAAAGAAAGCCTTGATCGTGCCCGTGCTGATCTGGAGATCGCGAAACGCGAAGGCAATCTCGCCCGCGCAGGTGAGCTGTCTTATGGTGTTATCCCAGAGCTTGAGAAAACACTGGCCGACGCTGAAAACTTGGAAGACGCCAAAATGGTGTCAGAAGCTGTGCGTCCAGAGCAAATCGCCCAGGTGGTGGAACGCTGGACGGGGATCCCGACCTCGCGCATGCTGGAAGGTGAACGCGAGAAGCTGCTGCGTATGGAAGATGAACTGGGAAAACGTGTGATCGGTCAGCGATCCGCTGTCACTGCAGTTTCTAACGCCGTACGCCGTGCACGAGCCGGGCTGAATGACGAAGGTCGCCCCCTGGGTAGCTTTCTATTTCTCGGGCCAACGGGTGTCGGTAAAACCGAGCTGACCAAAGCCGTCGCGGAGTTTTTGTTTGATGACGACAGCGCAATGGTGCGCATCGACATGTCCGAATTCATG
This sequence comes from Halocynthiibacter sp., assembly GCF_049608145.1. Taxonomy (NCBI): domain Bacteria; kingdom Pseudomonadati; phylum Pseudomonadota; class Alphaproteobacteria; order Rhodobacterales; family Paracoccaceae; genus Halocynthiibacter; species Halocynthiibacter sp. The sequence goes on along the minus strand of NZ_JBMYXF010000019.1, from coordinate 10,987 downwards.
GAAAAACATGCGGTTTCACGTTTGATTGGCGCGCCTCCCGGGTATGTCGGTTATGATGAAGGCGGTGTTCTGACCGAAGCCGTGCGACGAAAACCGTATCAGGTGGTGCTGTTTGACGAGGTCGAAAAAGCCCACCCGGATGTGTTCAACGTGCTTTTGCAGGTGCTTGATGACGGGCAGCTGACCGATGGCCAGGGGCGGACTGTTGATTTCAAACAGACGCTGATCATCCTGACATCGAACCTTGGTGCACAGGCGCTGTCACAACTGCCGGACGGTGCCGACGCGGTGGATGCAAAACGGGATGTCATGGATGCTGTGCGCGCCCATTTCCGCCCGGAATTCCTGAACCGTCTTGATGAAACCATCATCTTTGACCGTCTTGCACGCGTCGATATGGATGGGATCGTGGACATCCAGCTGGCACGTTTGGGCAAACGTCTGTCCGGGCGAAAGATCACGCTGGAACTGGATGACACAGCCAAGACATGCCTTGCGGATGAAGGTTACGATCCGGTGTTTGGCGCACGCCCCCTGAAACGGGTTATTCAACGGGCCTTACAGGATCGGCTGGCAGAGATGATCCTGGCGGGGGATGTTCTGGATGGCACCCGAATCCCGATCACGGCCGGCCCCGAAGGCCTGATCGTCGGGGATCGCTTGTCTGAAAGCAGCCAGACACCGCCGGATGAAGCTGTCGTTCACTAACCCCTTAAGGCCCGCCAGATTGGTGGGCCTTTTTTACTGTTCCCGGAAAGCCCGTGACATGCTGTCGAGAACCGGTTTCGCCAGATATTCCGCAAACGTCCGTTCCGCAGTGCGGATCATAATTTCAGCGGGCATGCCAGGGGTCGGAGAAAAACCAGGCACCCGGTTCAGTTCTTCCGGTTCAATCGCAACACGGGCAACGTAAACTTCCTGCGTCTGTTCTTCTGCCTGTTCAGAAATCGTATCGGCAGACACATAAAAAACCTCCCCGTACAGCACGGGGGTTGTTCTTTGGTTTAGCGCAGAAAGCCGGATTGTCGCCGCCGACCCCGGCTGCACGCTGTCAATTTCCGTACGTGGCACCTGAACTTCGATAATCAGTGGTTCATTGGCGGGCAAAATTTCGGCAATCACACGACCGCTTTCAATCACACCGCCCGCAGTATGGTAATGCAGGCGCACAATCGTGCCCGAAACAGGGGCCACAATTTCCGCCCGCTGCAATACGGCACGCGCCGTATTCACCTGTTCACGTATGCCGTCCAGTTCTGCTTCGGCCTTTTGCAACTCATCAAGGGCCGTGTCCCTGTATTCGCCAAGTGTCTGTTCAATCTCAGCCATGTAGCGCGCACGCACTTCTCCGATTTCGGAAATTTCCGCCGTCAAACGCCCTGACTGGCCCTGGGCTTCGGCAATTGCACGCCGCACGACATTCACGTCAGAGCGCCGCACCAACCCCCGTTCAAGCAACGTCGTTTTATCCGCCAGTTCTTCCTGCATGATGCTGATCTGCAGAACCGTGGCATCCAATTGGCTTTGGTATCCGCGCGTGCGGATGTGCAGGGCGTCAATATTCCGTTCCAGCAACGCAATATCGTTCTGCACCCCCTGTCGTGACACCGTAAAGGCAAGCATCTGACCGTCAATCATGGTGGCAATTTCAGGGTCCGAACGCAATTCAGCCAGGGTCGGCGTTAAAGAAAGACTATCATCCCCTTCATATTCAGCCTGAAAACGGGCACGGCGCAGTTCAAGCCGTGTTTTACGCAGAAACAATTCCCGCTCCTGACCAAGAGCTTCGGTTTCGTCCAGCTGAACAAGAACATTCCCAGCCTGAACCCTGTCGCCTTCGCTGACGTGAATGCTGCGAATAATGCCGCCTTCCAAATGTTGCACCATTTTGTTGCGCCCCGTGGCGATAAAGCTTCCCTGTGCAATCACTGCGGCCGCCAGTGGTGCCGTCGTCGCCCAGACGCCAAATCCGCCAAACGCCACCGCCATAACCACGATCCCCGCGACAACATGCTTAAAAACAGAACGCGGCACATCATCATGCCAGGTCACGACTGCGGGCGGCTTCATTCGACGTTTCATTTGCTTATCTCCTGATTTGCTGCGCTGCGTTCAGACAGTTTTTTCAAGACAGCGTTCCGATACCCGATCAGTTCGACATTCCCATCTGCGATGAGCATGATTTTATCCACCACCTGCAAAAGGGACGGTTTTTGGGTAATCACAACAACCGTAATACCGCTGTCTTTGGCGTGTTGGATGGCGCGGGCCAGGGCTTTGTCTCCGGCGGCATCCAGATTAGAATTCGGCTCATCCAGAACCAGCAATTTTGTCTGACCGTAAAATGCGCGGGCCAGGGCGATACGTTGTTTTTGCCCCCCCGACAGCGGCGCACCATCTGCGGCAACCACCGTTTCATAGCCATGCGGTAAAGTCGCAATCATTTCGTGCACATCGGCCAAAACAGCCGCGCGGTGAATGTCTGCATCTGTCACATCATCGCGCATTCTGCCGATATTTTCTTTGATGGATCCCGGGAAAAGCTGCACATCCTGGGGCACATATCCAATGCATTCCCCCAGCTGGCGCGGGTCCCAATTGCGAAGATCCATCAGGTCCAGGCGCACGCTACCTGAGGTTGGTAAAAGTGACCCCACCAACATTTTCCCTAGTGTGGTTTTACCGGCCCCGGAATTGCCAATCACTGCAAGGGTTTCACCCGGGTCCAGATGAAAGCTAAGCCCGTTCAGGATCACCTGCTTGGTCCCTGCGGGCACATATAGCAGACGATCCACATTCAAGCGGCCTTCGGGGTGTGGCAGAACCAGACGTTCAAAACGATCCCGCGATTTCTGCATCAGCGTATAAATGCGCCCATATGCAGCACGCGACAGCAGAAAACCGTTCCATCCTTCGATCGCCCCTTCAATCGGCGCCAGCGCGCGCCCCGCAATAATTGACGCCGCAATCACCATGCCGCCGGTGATATGCCCCTGAATTGACAGATAGGCCCCCCACCCCAGCATGGAAATCTGCGTCAGAAGGCGAACGCAACGTGACATAGATGCAAAGATAATGTTGCGATCCTGTGCACGCACCTGGGCCGTTAATGATTGCGCCGTGTCTTTACCCCAGATCCGCACCGCTTCGGGAACCATAGCCAACGCGTTGATGATCTGGCTGTTACGAGACATGCTATCTAGGTGCATATTGGCCCGGGCTTGTGCCTGGTTGGCTTCGGCAAATGGTTTCGCCGTAAGTTTTTGATTGACCAACGCAATCACCAGCAAGACCAGTGACGTCGCAATCACAATCATCCCAAGATGCGGATGCACCAGAAATACCACCACAATAAAAAGCGGCGCAAATGGCACATCCAGAAAGGACGTCAATGTTCCGGAAACAAGGAAACCGCGCACTTGCTGTAGGTCCGACAAAGTCTGATATTCACGGCCATTGCTGTGCAGGGATGCATGGGCTGCAGCATTCAGAATAGGTGCGCCCAAACGCGCCGCGACTTCGACCGCGCTGCGCATCAGAATAAAGCGGCGCAACGCATCCAAAATCGATTGAACAACGATGGCACCGACGATAACGATTGTCAGCATAATCAACGTGTCCTGTGATCGGCTTGTCAGAACCCGATCCGAGATCTGAAACAGGTAAATCGGGATTGCTAGGATCAGAATATTTGTACCAAGCGTCAGTATCATGACAAATGCCATATTGCGCCGAACGGCCCGCACCCCTTTTTGCAACGCCGTCGCGAAACCTTCTGGGTTGATGCGTTTGTGAAATGCCGCCAGGTCTGTTGACGTGCCATTGCTGGCGGTCGGCGTTTTCTGGCCCCCAGGGGCTGCGGCGTTTACTTCCTGTTCAATCACGTCTCCGCCATCCGGCGACAGGCCATCGATGCGCATAGAAGATTTCAATTGATACGGACGGGATGTCTGTTTCTGGCTCATGAGAATAATCCTGCAGCACTCAGGCTGTCATACATTGCATAATATCGGCCGGCGCTTCGCTGTAAGCCTCTGGATGAAAATGCGACACGTCCTCGGGCAAGGCCGTTGCGTCTTCCATCAGAAAGGCGACCGCTTCAGTGGCAAGGGCCGGTGGCATGCCATCTTCACCAGCCTCGGTGACCATCCCTGCCTGATATAAAGTTGCATCATCGTAAATCTGCCCACCGGCCATAACGGTAGAATCCAACCCGGAATCAAGGATCGTTGCTATATTTACAAGTGCGTTTGATCCTTGAGTAAATGTGATATCGCCATCTGTTTCGGCAGCCCTTTCAGACATCGCATCAAAGGCAACATCGACCTGATCTGCATCTCCCAGCGTATTGGTCTGATCAATCATGTTAACGTTAAAATAGTCACCACTGATGTACAGAACATTCAATGTTCCCCCACCAGCCGCAGAAAGGTCCACACCAACGGGGAAGCCATCATATCCATCGGCAAGACCGTCAATAAGATCCGAATATTCACCATTCAGAATCTGATAACTGTCCGTTCCGGTGCTATTGACCTGGGCAAAATTGGCCAGAAGATTATCTGCGCCCCCTGCACCAAAGCTATGATCTGCATCCCAAGACAGGGTGTCATCATCCAACAGAATATTTGTCTGCCGGATCAGGTTGAAATCGACCATCTGTCCGCCAATGATGATCAAGTCGTAATGCATCGTAAAATCAAGGGACAGAACCTGATTGAGACCTGTGTTTTCCCCCAAAGAGATATAACTGTCTTCTGCGCTCCAGGTGATGGTTGCAGTGTCATGGTCCGTGATGAAATTCTGCTGTTCCGCCCAATTCGCCGAAATCAAATCGCCTTCTATCCGGGTGACGTTCCAATTCGAAGGCATCGTGACCTGGCCAGAGGTATTGCCGTCTTCCTGCGAACTGTTCAAAGTAATTTCGCTGACATTTATCAACAGATCCGATGCATCCTCAGCCTCTATTCCTTGGTCAATATTTTGCAGCACATTTGTCTGGCTGATCGACGTCAGCGAAATCACATCCCCGGCAACAATAATCAGCCCGGCATCAGGCGCCTGCTGTGAAATAACCGTTTCATTGATGACAAAATTCCCTCCGGTCACAGTGCTGTGCCCGTCTTCAGCGTCAAACAGGTTGACCAGATCCTCACTGTCATCTGCCTGGTGATGGACCGGCAAAATATCCGACATATCCGGCATGCTGTCAGCAGCAACGCCATCGATTATAACGCCCGACGTTTCAGTCCCCACAACGTGGGACACCGTGGCGCTCCCATTAATGTCTGTTCCACCGGAACCAATGCCAGACATGATCTGGGTATGTACACCTGTGGCGTCACCCATCACCGCGGCAAAGGTTTCCGGATGCGCAACGCTGATTTCCCCGGCATAAGTCACCAAAATCTGCATCGTTTCAGCAAACACAGCAGTGGATATGAAATCATTTACATCCGTCACACCCAGCATATCGTTGTCAGACAGATGGTTCAGTTGAAACGTAGCTTGAAAATGTGAAGGCGCTGTGGGCAACTCGTACCCGCCAAAACCAGGAAACCCAGAAGGCGCTGGAACCGCGTTTTCACCAGTATCCAGCGCATTTTCGCGGTCATCAGCTCTGTGTATCAGATCTGTCAGTCCCGACGTCATCGACAAAGAAAACAACTCTGGGTTCTGATAAAAGAACCAGAACGGTGTAAGGCCCGGGATGTATCCTGCAAGATCATACTCATCGGTTGGCCCATGCGGCGTAACAGCCAGTGGTTTATGAGGACCGAACCCATTGTCCTGCCAGTTAAAACCATCAGAATCAGGCCGCAAACGCGCACCATCTTCCATCAGTTCAAAAAAGCCGGCGAAATGGGCAATGGTTTCGGAGATGCGATCAAGTGCCATGAAAATCACCCGTGCGTTCAGAAAAAAAATAAAATAAATCAATGAAAACAGCCCCGACATTGCCGGGACTGTAAGAGAAAGGGGTTAACCCTCTACGGCGTCGTCGCCAACAAGGCTGGAAGTCAGGCTTCCACCCACCACGGTCATGTCCACGGTGTTCCCCATTACGTTCGCACCCATCACGATACTTTGGTTGAACGCAGTGGTATCAATCGCAGAGGCCGCAGAAGCCGCAGCAGATCCGTCGACAGAACCATCATCACCGTTACCGCTGCCCCAGGCACCGGGCCCGTCGCCCATGTCGTAGCCACCGCTGTCACCAAAGCCGTCAACTGCTATCCCGTCGCCAGTTGTAGCCTTTCCACCAGTGGAATCATTGTCCTGATCGATTGCACCGCCAACTTTGGCTTTATGCAGAACATCATTGTCTTCAAGATTGTTGAACTGCGCGTTGACCGTCCCAACATCGTTGCCTTTGCCAGTAAGGGCACCGTCAAGAATATCATCGAGGTTCATCTCATTGCCGGGATCGTAACTGACGTCACCCCCATCGGCCATGATGATGTTGTCAATGGTTGTGCAGCCCAGATCAAAATCAGCAAAGTCATCATCAGATGGGACACCTGCGGTGGCATCTACATCGACATCAACAGTCACGGTGGTCGTTGAAGTGTTGGTGTTTTCCGAAGAATTGCTGTTGTGATTCAGATTGCCGTTCGCATTGCCGTTCAGGTTCAGTGAGCCGTTCAGATTGCCATTGGCGTTCAGGTTTGCGTTCTCACTGGATTGATTTTGACTTTGATCCTGATCCTGGTCTTGACCCTGTTCTTGACCCTGTTCTTGATCCTGGTCTTGATCTTGGTTTTGATCATTGCCGAAGCCCCAAGGGCCGAAATTAAGATGCCGATTTGACATTGGAATTACCTTTCGTTGAAATGCAAATCCGGTCACTGTTTATCTGTAAGGTGACATTAGATTGCATGAAATATTAAGAGATATGCTGCGTAATACAGCCGGTTAAAAATGAATGCTCCTTTCTGCTAATTCCGGCCTCCCCAGGCGTTCTGAAACAGAAAATTTCCGCGGTCGGATTGACCAGAATATGTGAAATAAATAGCCACCCAATGGATGACCTCTAAATCGTGACATCCGATTTCCCCAGGAAACAGCTGGTAATTGGATTAAATAAAATTTCACCCTAAAAACACGGCCAACAATCTGAATTTAAACACATACCTAAACCATGCGATCTACACACCACGGCCAGCATCAGGGCCCGAGATATATGGCTTTTTATGCATGTAGAAAAAAATAACTTATTTTGTTATGATGAATTCGCAAGGAAAGCTGTGTGTTTTTCTTACTGGGGAATATTTATAAATAACTGACGCAGGAGCATTTTTTCGCGACCTACTTAAAGGGGGTATTTTATGTCAGATCTAAAATCCATTAATTTCATTGATTCAATTGATAAACCTGCATTTATTTTCGCAGGTCAGAAATCGCATTTTTCAGATATGTATCTACAACTGGTCCAGACAGAATTTCGGAATAACAAGATAACCTATAAAGAAGATCTGGACGCTGCGGATCAGTATCTGCAGCACAGCGACGCCGCGCTTGTCATAATTTCCTGCAGTGGCGCAGCAGGTCTTGCAGGTTCAGAATCTGTAATTCGAAGAATTCACGAACGTGTACATATTGCCGTAGCTTATGAAACACCTTCAGACATTCATCGCTTAAGCACCGAGTTTGAGGACAAGGCTCTGCTGAACAGTCTCAGCTATCTGCCGATGAACCGAAAAATTGAAATTGTGATGTCGACGCTTGCGCTGATCGCTGCAGGGGAGCACCATATTCCCTGCGATATTGCAGAGGGTCTTATTGCACCTCACCCATCACCGATTGAGGCCGACGACAACAGCATTGCAGAACTTTCGGTACTGACACCAAGGGAAGAAGAAGTTTTAAGTCACCTAGCGCAGGGCACTCCAAATAAGGTGATCGCCCACGAACTTTCCTTGTCTGAAAGCACGGTCAAGCTGCACATCCATCATGTCATCAGCAAACTTGGCGTACACAACCGAACAGAAGCGGCCCTGATTTTCCACAAAGCCCAAGGCAAGCATCTCAATCAGGCGCTGTAGGGCGTAATGGGCCAGGATTTCGACCAGTTTCTGCTACTGATCGGTCGGCTTAACTACGCGTGGACCAACACTGAAAGCTTACTGATTCACCTGATCGCGGGCCTGTCAAAGACAGACCCCGACACGGCGACAGTCATTTTCCTGACGTTGAATACATCACGTGCACGCATAGATCTCGTTCAGCGCCTTGCAAAACGCCCGCGCGTTTCCGGCGCTGAACGGGATGGTATTCTGGCTGTGACGGCACAACTGCAAAAGGCCAGCCGCCTGCGTAACAAATACAATCACTGTATTTATGCCTTTGATGACAAATCCGAAATCTCGCACACAATCCTGATGCGTATTGCGGATCGCAAGGACAGCATACGCCTTGGTCAGGCGGATGCGGTAGATGAAGCAGCGATCAGCGGGATCCACCAGACAATAGCAGATCTGCAGGGAACCAATCAGGATATCTGGTCGATTGTTCGGACATATAATTACCCTGCCTGATGGCTAAAACAACACATCGCCCAATGGCTACAACCGGCCCAGACATCAGCATTAGGGTGTTTTCGGTTTGCCCTTCTGCCTGATCTGACTAAAGATGTGGGGGAATTAACAGGGTGAAGTTTCAATGACACAAGCAAATATTGGTCTGATCGGTCTCGGAACGATGGGCAGCGCACTGGCGCAGAACATTGCTGAAAAAGGGTTCCCCCTTGCCGTGACAACCCTGCACCCGGAACGCGTCGACAGTTTTCTGAAAGATGCAGGTCCGCTGGCAGACAATCTGATTGGTGCAAAATCGCCTCAGGAAATGGTGGATGCACTGGCAACACCCAGATCCCTGATCCTGCTTGTTCCCGCAGGCAAAGCTGTTGACGCGATTGTTGAGATATACGCCCCTCTGCTTAGTCCTGGAGACACGATTATCGATGCGGGCAACGCAAACTTTCACAACACCCGCAAACGCGCAGATGAACTGGCCGAGATGGGTCTTCATTTTGTCGGCATGGGCGTATCCGGTGGGGAAGAAGGCGCACGTCACGGACCATCCATCATGGTTGGTGGTGCAAAAGAAAGCTATGCACCAATTCGCCCTGTGATCGAAGCCATCGCTGCGAAATTCGAAGGTGACCATTGCGCCGACTGGCTGGGCCCGGATGGCGCCGGCCATTTTGTCAAAACCGTTCACAACGGTATTGAATACGCTGACATGCAACTGATCTCAGAGGTTTATGGCCTGCTGCGTGATGGTGAAGACATCAAACCGCAGGAGATTGGCGCATTATTCGCAACTTGGAATGCCGGTGGTCTAAGTTCCTATCTGATGGAAATCAGCGCGGAAATTCTGCAAACCACTGACCCTGAAACCAATATGCCGATGGTTGACATCATCAAAGACAAAGCTGGGCAAAAAGGTACAGGTCGCTGGACTGTCATTGAGGCCCTGTCCCTTGGTCAGTCAGCCAGTGCTATCGAAGCTGCCGTCGGCGCGCGCGGCTGGTCTGCTGATCGTGAGGCCCGGGCAACTGGTGAAACACTTTTCCCAGCTACTGCACTCCAGGCAGAATATGACCGAGACGATCTTGAAGCCGCACTGCTGGCGGCCCGGATCATTGCCTATGCACAGGGTTTTCAGGTTCTTACAGCTGCCTCTGAAGAATATGACTGGGGCGTCGATATGGCCCGGGTGGCGGAAATCTGGCGCGCCGGGTGCATTATCCGTTCTGCACTTCTGGATGACATTTCAGATGCGTTCCGTTCTGACCTGCCCGATGGACGCCTGCTGTTTGCCCCTGCATTCCATGGTGCCTTGTCAAAAGGCATTGAAGCAATGCGCCGTGTAATTGCCACTGCGGTGTCTCAAGGATTGCCCGTACCTGCATTCTCTGCATCACTGGCCTGGTTTGACAGCATGCGGCAAGCACGTGGGACAACAAATATGGTTCAGGCACAACGCGACTTTTTTGGGGCACATGGCTTTGAGCGCCTCGATCAACCCGGAGCACACCACGGCCCCTGGGGGAGCTGATCAGAATTGCAACAGTTTTCTGACGACTAGCGCCGCCGAGGGTTTTTAACGCGCAGGGTTGGCGGGGCTTCGGTTGGGTCTTCGGGCCAGGGGTGCCTTGGATATCTCCCGCGCATATCCTTGCGCACATCCGCCCATGACGTTTTCCAAAATCCCGGCAGATCCGATGTCACCTGTAACGGGCGACGTGCCGGGGACAAAAGCGTCATGCGCAAGGGCTGCGGCGGCGTGCCGACACAGGGATGTTGTGTGGTGCCAAAGACTTCCTGAATGCGCAATTCGATCCCCGGGGTCTCTCCGCTGTAATCAATTGCGATACGGTTCCCCAGTGGGCTGGTGAAATGCGACGGTACCAGACGGTCCAATTCCATCAACAGGTGATGGGGCACATGGTGCCGCAAGGCTTCAAATGTCTCAAAGCTACGCAAATCCCGGCTGTTTCTTGGTAATTTTTCAGCGGTGCTCAGAAATGGTAAAAGCCAGACATCAGCCGTCTGATACAAAGCATCACCCGAGAGATCTGGACAATCGGCCTGTCCCGACATCAACCGGGCCCGCGCCAGGAACAGATCTGATTTTTTCGAAAACGCCGGGCGCAGTTCCTGCCATCCCTCAAGTGCCGCCACAGCAAGTGCGTCTACCGGTGCGTCTTTCCAAATCTGATCTTTCAGTGCAATCGCCCCAAGGCGTTCCTGATCCCGCGCAACGATCCTGTCATCCCGCCGTGACCAAGCGCAGGTTTGAACGGGTTTGATTTGATCGGCAAACAACGCCCGAATTTCACTTTCAGATATCGATACGCCCAGACGAACGCGGGCTTCGTGACGATCGCCGTCCAGATCAGTCGCGACTATCAAACGCTGATTTGCCAAGGGATCTTCTGCACTGACAATGGCACCCTTTCCGCCTGACATCAGAAAGCGGG
>NZ_JBMYXF010000018.1:0-55802 GCF_049608145.1 Halocynthiibacter sp. | reverse complement strand
TGCCGAGTTCGGTGAAGGTTGGTTCGCGTCCGATGATTTCAAGGATGCGCTGATATTCGTCAGGGCTTAGCCCGTGGGAGGAAATCAGGTCTTCGGTGATGGCTGGCTCTTGCATGTGGTCTATCCCCTGTGGTGCAGCCGGATCCTGGCTGCAGCTTTGGCAGTTGCGCACCTCTTAGGGGAAAGGGGGGCGGAATGGAAGGGTGTTGTGCAGGCAGGAGATTATGTGCGGGGATTTTTCGTTTATCGATACATGTTCGCAGCATTTGTTCAGCGGGGGTGTCCTCAGAAATCACACGGTATGACCACATTTGGAACACAATTGAATTTCAGATAGATGCGACTCAAAATTGATCGAGATTTCTATGCTATTGTTACGTGCTGTTCCCCTGTCATTTTCCATTTTCTGGCGTTTTCTGATTGTTATACCTTTCTGGATGCTGGCCTATATTCCGATCATGATCTTGATGGTGTTGATTGCCGGGGTATCTGCATTGGTTCCGGTGTTTGGCATATTGATTGCTGCGGTGGTGCTTTTTGCCCTGAGTGGGATGATGGGGATGCATCCATTGCTGTTGGCGACGCGACTTGGATTGATTGTACGCGGCATCAAAGGGGAACCTTCTACGAAGAAACTGATCGTCGCTGCTATGGGGTATGGGGTGGTGGAAGGTTTTCTGGGGCTTGTGGTTATAAGTGTGGGGGTACTGGGTGTGATGCTTATGCCTGGAAGCAATGTGGGGGAACTCTTTCAGGGGGGTGCTCCCAGACCTGAGATGATACAACAGATTTTGACCCAAGGGATTGCGATACTGGTGTTTCCATTGATCTTTATCGTGCTGGGATTGTTCCGGGTGACTTTGTTGCCAGTGCTGGGGGGGGCTGCGGCCGGGCGGGATCCGGAAAGAAACCACCATACACCCATGAATGGCTTTGGGGCGCACTTTCTAAGTCTGCTGGGGCTGATGATCTTGGGTGTGGTTCTGGTTTCTGTGGTGACATTCTTGCTGGTGACTGCTGTGTTTGCCTTTGGTTTACCCGGAACCGGTATTCCTGTGGAGGGCGCATTGCCGGATACTGTTGGTACGTTCGGCGGTTTCCTGAACAGATCTTATTTGTATGTTGCTATCGGGAATATCTTGATCTGGTGCTGGGTGATATGTCTTCAGGCGGCTGGCGCGACGCTGAGCTATGAGGCGCGTCTAGACAAATCCGACAAGCTGGTGCGCATTTTTGGAGATGACACCTCTGATGCGGATACAGCAAAGGCTCCTGTTCAAAAACATCCGGTGGATATTGCTGAGTTGCGACGCTCTCGTATGCAAAAGCACTGAGATCGTACAGATCCGGCGCCCATCGGTAGGTAAGTTGGGGCTGACGAAAGCTGCAACTGCTCGACCAAGATTTTGGCTTTATGGGGCCTGCTGCTTGTCGCCGAAGTGATCCATTGATCGTCAGAGTGCATTGTGATGTTGAAAGCTAATGTATGTACGACGATGTTTTTTCTTTGGAAGATAAAAACATTAGCTTGCGTCTTCGTTTGCCGGAAAAGCCTGTAACTGCAGGGCGAATGACGGAAGCTGCACTTGAAGTCAGAAATGACGGTGATGCAGAAGTTTCTTTGAACCCTTACTTAGACGGGTTGATCTGGGTGGATGGAAAAAGAACTAGGCTGAGTGCGGAAGGCATCCCGCAGTCTGATTTTCAATCCTTACAGAATATCATGCCAGGAGATTGCGCATGTCTGACCGTACGGGTGTTGCCGTTGCTACACTATTTGCGTGACTATACCGGTGTTATTGAGGTGTCGGTGCAGATTCAGGGGCGGTTATTTCTTAAAAAACGCGGCACAGAAGAATATGAAACTGTTCGCTTCAAAACCGAAGCAGCGTCAATGTGGCTTGACTATGCCGGGATTGAGAATGTCGCGTCGCCTGACGGCCCATCGGAATTTTTCGTTATAAATAATGAAGTGTATTATGCAGGGCGGAGCCTGATAGGCGGGGGGAAATCGACCTTATCCCCCCTAAAGCTACAAGCGGACCAAATTCGAGCGCTGAACCCTCGGATTGTCTGCGATGCACGTTCGCTATATTGGACAAATCTGCGTCAAAAGCGGCCTGTGCGGGAGACATTGCGTGGCATGGGGCGTGTTTTCTATGGCGACGATCAGGAAATTTGGACGACCTATGGTGTCGCGAAAGTGTCTGACCCGCAAAGCTTTGAAGCTTTTCTGCCTGCGGGTCCATCCATGTATTCCAGTGGATTACACGGGTATCAATGTGGGTACGGTCGTGATGCCCAGCATGCCTATTATTTTGATGAATCCACATCGACGAAACACGCAAGTGTAATCCGGGCCTGTAAAAACCCAAAGGAGCTTGAATCTCTTGGGGGTGTTTATGCGCGGGACAAAAAACATGTTTATGCTGAAGGGAAGATCATGAAGGGGGCGGATGTTGCAAGTTTTGAACGTCTGAACGCGGTGTTCGCACGGGATAAAAGCGGGATCTGGTGCCATGGGGATTTGGTGATTAAGGCAGAAGACTTGGAAGAGCCCGTTGAACTGTTGCGACAGGACAGGTCCGACTGGGGGCAGCATTCGTTCGAAGCGTCAGAGGTTTTGCGAGTTGGGGCAAAGGTATTTGATGCTGATATTGTGCTAGAGGAGCCATGGCGCGATCTGCGTGATGAGGATCTGAGCAAGAGCTGATCACGAAAATTCTGATCAGGCAAAAAAAGAGCCGGGCACAAGGCCCGGCCTAAGTCCAACAGGGAGGTGAAGGTTATGGGAGATACTCACCATCGCCTTCGAGACTTGATTTAGGTGTGCAGTCGCATGCAATCAAGGAAAAAAATACAAAAACATGACATACCCGATATGCAGTTTTTGCATGGCTTATCTGGGGTGCCTTAATATGTTAGGGGCTGCTTGTTTTTTGCATGCCTCGCAATGAGGTTTTTCTGAAGCTTTCCGGGGGGGATGTAGCAGGCAGGATCGGGGATGAAGCCGGCATCACGGATCTGGGGCAGAATGGTTAGGATCTCTTCGCGTGCTTCTGGGGGCATCGATTTCAGAGCTTCGGGGCCTGCAAAGAAGCTTTCCGTTTGCGAACCTTCTGCAAAGATCACTTCGTGGCGATCAAATAAGAGATGGAAATATTCAACTTCCTGGTGGGCCGTATCGACAAAAACACCTGGTAGCTCAGTCAGTCTGATTGCAGCAACCAGTGCCTCTGGCTGACCAAACATCCGTTCGCAAATTTTTGATGACGTCAGCATGCGGTGCTGGCGCGAGACGAGGAGGTCACGTTGAGGTAGATTGTTACCCAATGCGCCCGCCATGATGCGTACAGGCGCCAGTTTTGGGTTGGCTGCAAGTTCGCGAGAGCTCAGCTTGCGGCTCATGGCGATGCGAAGAGGTTTGTAATCGCCATCTTTGGTCCGGACGCGATTGCCTGGTTTTAGGCATTCGACCGGAATAAGGCCTTGTTCGGTTTCAATTAGTGTCCCGCGAACGAAGCAGGTGATTGTGCTGTAAGGCGTTGGTGTTGTCGTGTGGCTTTGATAGTTGCCAAGGAACGCGCCAACTGTGAAGGCAGAGCCCGGTCCGGGAATAAAGTACCAGTTGCCGCCTGTATTGAAAAAGTAAAACGTTTCGACATGTGAATTGCCGCTGGTATCGGTAAACGAAACATTGATGTCGTAGGGTGAACCCGTGGACGCACCAAAGGGGCCACCGTTGATGCTGATGGTTTCGTTGTTGTCGCCTGAACCACCTAGGGTGTTGTCGTCGTCGTCGATAACAGCAGTGTAGGATGTATTGTACTGTGCATTGTAACCGGTGCCGCTCCAGCGGAAGGCGGTGACTGTATATTGCGCCATGCCTTAGGTCCCCACCGTATCAGCAGATTTTTGCCTGTCGGGGTTGTTTTTGAAGTTGGGCCGTTTGCAGAATACACGGGAATTCGCATTTACTTTCGTGCCAGTCGGACTGTCCGGAATGCTTTTCCAAAGGGTGGAAATAGAACCAATACTCACTTGAGTAAGTTCCTTCAACGCCCGCGCGCGCGGTCCAAACCCTTGATAGCACAAAGGGTCAGACCAATTAACATTGCTCTTACCGTGTAACATGTCGGCCTCAAAATGTGCCCGGACTTTGCGCCCGTGGCGTTTGTTACCGAATTATTAACACGTAATGGTGGAGGATGGCGATACCTTTTGTGTCCATTAAATTGCACTGAATTGTAGCAATTCGCTTATATGAGCATCATAACTCTTGGATATCGTATCGAAACTGGTCTTGCGGCAGGGTTATCTATTTTGCAGCTAGCGTAACAAGTGGACTTGCGACCATTATAATCGCTTTTCTGGCGGCACTTTATGGGGTGTTGTTGTTTCCGGCGAAACGCGGTGAATTGCGCAGGTCATGAAATGCCCCGCGCATTCGATCACATCGCCTGCTCAACCAGTTTTCCCTTGCGATGGATAATGATTTCTTCCTGCACAAAGTCGCGGAAGGCTGAGATCCGCTTGGAGGCGCGCAGTTCTTCTGGGTAGGCAAGGTAAACCGGGACCTCGACACTTTTCTCATCCGGCAGCACGGGCACAAGTTCTGGCACGTCCTGGGTGACGTAATCAGGCAGAACCCCGATGCCCAAATCATGTTTCACACCCTGTAGCACGCCAAAGTAATTGTTCACGGTCAGCATGGACGGAATGTTGTGGGTCATCAGGCGCTGTACAAAGCTTGAGGCGGCGTTGACCTGCTTCGATGTGGTGCGCTGACATAGAAGGCGATGATGCTGTAGATCAGCCAAGGTGTGGGGTGTGCCGTTTTCTTCCAGATAGCCCTGACTTGCGTAAAGCTGCATGGTCACGGTCATCAGGCGTTTGCGGATCAGGTCTGCTTGGGACGGCTCCTTCATGCGGATGGCGACGTCAGCCTCGCGCATGGGCAGGTCCAGAACTTTTTCCTCAAGCATCAGGTCGATTTTGATGTTTGGGTATTTCTCATAGAAGTGATGCAAACGCGGGGCCAGCCACATCAGGCCAAAGCCCAAAGTGGTGGTGACGCGCAGCTCGCCGTACATTTCTTCGTCACTATCACGAATGCGTGCAGAGGCGGCATCAAGGCGTTTGGACATCGCTTTGGTCGCGTCAAACAGCAACTCACCCTGTTCTGTAAGAATCAGTCCGCGTGCGTGACGGTGGAATAATGTGGCATCCAGGCTTTCTTCAAGCGCCCGAATTTGCCGCGAAACCGCAGATTGTGACAAATGCAACGTGTCGCCCGCATGGGTGAGACTGCCCGCATCGGCCACTGCGTGAAATATTCTTAGCTTATCCCAATCCATTTTTTTCTACTCTGCTCTGATCCGCAATTTTTATTGTCACTTGTTACCCTAATCGAAACAAACTGACTTGTGCATTCTTTTTGCTTGGTAGGTCACAAATTATGACCTATTATTCATGTTAACGTAAGACATATGCCCACGGGAGAGGGCAGCATAGGGAGCAGCGCGCCATGAGCCAGCCAAAAATCAGCTTGAACGATAGATTTGATCTCGAAAAAAGCCCCGTGTTGCTGAATGGCACGCAGGCCTTGGTGCGCCTGATGTTGGCCCAGAAAGAACGCGATCGTGTGGCGGGTTTGAATACCGCGGGTTACGTGACCGGCTATCGGGGCAGCCCGGTTGGGGCGGTTGATCTGCAGATGTCCAAGGCTGAGAAATTGCTGACACAAGCGGATGTGCGCTTTGAGCCAGGGATGAACGAAGACCTTGCCGCCACCGCCATATGGGGAAGCCAACAGGCGGAACTGCGTGGGGAAGGTAAATATCAGGGTGTCTTTGGTCTCTGGTACGGCAAGGGTCCGGGGGTGGATCGTTCCGGGGATGTGATGCGTCACGCCAATATGGCGGGCACCAGTGCCATGGGCGGTGTGCTTATGGCGATGGGGGATGACCACACGGGCGAAAGTTCCACCACGGTGCATCAATCGGATTGGGCGATGCTGGATGCCTATATGCCCGTGTTGTCGCCAGCCGGTGTGCAGGAAATCCTTGATTACGGCCATTACGGCTGGGCGCTGTCACGTTTTGCTGGGGTCTGGTGTGGTCTGAAGCTTATGAAGGACACGGTCGAGGTCACATCCGTCGTCGATGGTGATCCGCATCGCATGAAGATCGTGACACCTGACTTTGAGATGCCTGAGGGTGGGTTGAACATCCGTTTGCAAGACACGCCCCACGCCCAAGAAGCGCGAATGATTGATCACAAACGCTTTGCCGCTGAGGAATTCGCGCGCGTCAATAAGATCAACCACCGTGTCTGGGGGAAAGCCGGTGCAAAGATTGGCTTTGTGGCCGCCGGTAAGAACTGGCTTGATCTAACGCATGCGTTGCAATTGCTGGGTCTGGATGAGGCGGAATGCGAACGTCTGGGCATCACCACCTATAAAGTCGGACAGATCTGGCCGATGGATATGCAAGGCATGCTGGAATGGGCTGACGGGCTGGATGTGATTGTTGCGGTGGAAGAGAAACGCAAATTGATCGAAGTTCAGATCAAGGAAGCAATCTTTGATGATCGGCAAGGGCGCCGTGTATACGGATGGCATAAGAATGGTGAGGAACTGTTCCCAACCCGTATGGCGATTGAACCCATCATGATTGCCCGCGCGCTGGGCGAGATCCTATGTGAAGAAGGCAAAGGCACGGATGGGGTGAAAGCCGCCATGCGTAAGTTGGACGACGCCCAACGCGCCGACAACGCGCCTGATATCGCAGCCCGCCTGCCTTATTTCTGTTCCGGCTGCCCCCATAACAGT
This sequence comes from Halocynthiibacter sp., assembly GCF_049608145.1. Classification (NCBI taxonomy): domain Bacteria; kingdom Pseudomonadati; phylum Pseudomonadota; class Alphaproteobacteria; order Rhodobacterales; family Paracoccaceae; genus Halocynthiibacter; species Halocynthiibacter sp. The sequence goes on along the minus strand of NZ_JBMYXF010000018.1, from coordinate 48,970 downwards.
TCCACCAAGGTTCCTGATGGATCGCGCGCTTATGCGGGGATTGGCTGTCACTATATGGTGCAATGGATGGACCGCGAGACCCTGGGCTTTACCCAGATGGGGGGGGAAGGGGCCAATTGGATTGGCGAAGCACCGTTTTCCATGCGTGACCATGTGTTCCAGAACCTTGGCGATGGCACCTATAACCACTCAGGCGTGTTGGCGATCCGGGCTGCCGTCGCGGCCAAGACCAAGATGACCTATAAGATCCTATACAATGACGCGGTCGCCATGACCGGCGGTCAAGACCATGAAGGCGATATTGACGCGCCGAAAATCGCCCGCGAAGTCTTGGCCATTGGGGTGAGCAAGCTGGTGGTTGTCTATGACGATAAGGAAGACGTTGTGAAAAGCGCTTTCCCATCCGGGCTTGAATTTTATGAACGTGCGGACCTTATGGATGTGCAGAAACGTATGTCTGAGATAGAGGGCGTCAGCGCGATCCTATACATCCAGACCTGCGCCGCTGAGAAACGTCGCCGTCGCAAACGTGGTCTGTTCCCTGATCCTGATAAGCGTGTGTTTATTAACCCGGATGTCTGTGAAGGCTGTGGCGATTGTGGTGTGCAATCTAACTGTGTGTCGATTGTGCCGCTTGAGACCGAGTTGGGGCGCAAGCGCGCGATTGATCAAAGCAGCTGTAACAAGGATTTCTCCTGTGTGAATGGCTTTTGTCCAAGCTTTGTAACCCTAGAGGGCGCAACACCTAAGAAACGCGCCGCACAGGATTTCACCATTCCTGATCTGCCTATGCCTGTTCTGCCTGTCATCAACGGCACCCATAACGTTGTGATCACCGGTGTTGGGGGCACGGGCGTTGTGACCATCGGTGCGATCATGGCCCAAGCTGCCCATATAGACGGGAAAGGTGCCGGCATGATGGAGATGGCCGGCCTTGCCCAAAAAGGTGGTGCCGTTCACATCCATTGCCGTATTGCTGAGAAACCCCAAGACATCAGCGCCATTCGCGTGGCCACGGGCGAAGCGGATGCTGTGATTGGCGGTGACCTTGTGACCACGGCCGGGGCAAAGACCATTGGCCTGATGACCGAAGGGCGCACGGGGGCCGTTGTCAACAATCAAGAGATCATCACAGGCGATTTCACCCGTGACACGGGGTTCCAACTGCCAATGGATCAACTGCATGTGCAATTGCAGGCGCGCCTTAGGGACCGTTTGATGGTGATGAATGCCTCTGAGATCGCAGAAGCGGCGCTGGGCAACTCAATTTTCTCGAACATGATGATGCTTGGGGCGGCATGGCAGGCGGGGCTTGTGCCTTTGTCTGAGGCCTCCATCCACGAAGCAATCACATTGAACGGTCAAGCGGTCGCGGGCAATCTGCGGGCCTTTGATCTGGGACGTTGGGCGACACATGATCTGGATGCGGTGAAAGCCATGAGCGCGCCAAAAGTGGTTGAATTGCCAAAGACCCTGGACGACAAAATTGCCTTCCGCATGGAACAGGTTGAGGCGTTCCAGGATGTGCATTTGGCGAAGACATATTTTGATCTTGTGATGCGCGCCCCTGAGGGGGATTTGCGCGAGGCCATCGCGCTGGGATATCATAAGCTGTTGACTTATAAAGATGAATATGAGGTCGCGCGCCTGCACCTTGATACGGTTGCCAAAGCCCGTGAAGGGTTCGACGGTGATTTCAAACCTCGTTTCCACCTTGCGCCCCCCTTCATGGGGCAGGGCAGTGGCGATCGCCCCAAGAAGCGGGAATTTGGCGCGTGGATGCTGCCTGTGTTCCGGGTGCTTTCAAAGATGAAACGTTTACGTGGTACAGCGTTGGACCCATTTGGGCGTACGGCGGAACGGAAAATGGAACGGGCCCTGATCACGCAATATGAAGCAGATATGGAAATGGTGCTTGCAGAACTGACAGAGGGGAAGCTGGATGTTGCCACGCAACTTGCCCGTCTGCCGCTTGAAATCCGCGGGTTTGGTCCGGTGAAGGCTGAAAACGAAGCAACAGCCGCGAAAAAACGCGAGGGCTTGCTGGCGCAGTTTCTGGCCGGACCAGCGCAGGTTGCCGCTGAATAAGCTGTGTGACCATTGAGAGGCGTTGAGTTTACCGGGACGCTGATGTTTTTTAGTGCCCCGGCAAGCAGTTAACAAACTTATAATGTTGGAAAACCGGAATTCCGGAATACTAGTTTTCCGGTTTTCTAGTGTGACCCTTCGGAAAGTCGTGGAGATCTGTCGTATTTCTGATAAAAATCTGTGACATACCGTTCTGAGTTTCCCGTTTCATCTTCCCCGGAGGATTAAAAATGCGCCATCCAAAACCTTTAAAACGCGTTAAAATTACCCGCGAACAACGCGAAGTCGCGCGTGACATCACTTATGCACGTTCTGCCTCGACACGCGGTGGGCGGGCTGTGATCCGGGTCCTTGAAAATGCCACGGGACGCATCAATTTGATTAAACGCGCGCGCGGATATGATAAAGAGGTCGCAGAGGGGCGTAATTTCTGGGATGTGATCCCCGAACGCTATGGTCTATCGCTGGATGTAGTGGATGGCAGTTTGCAGAATATTCCGGCCAATGGTCCACTGATCTTGGTGGCCAACCACCCGTACGGTATTCTGGATGGCATGATGATGGGCAATATACTGTCTCGCGTCCGCGGTGATTTTCGCATTCTGGCCCATAAGATTTTTCGTAAGGCCGAAGATCTGGACCGTGTCATTTTGCCAATCAGTTTTGATGAGACTAAAGAGGCCATAAAAACCAACCTGAACACACGTAAAACGGCGCTGAACTACCTCGCGGATGGGGGGGCGATTGGCATTTTTCCGGGTGGCACGGTGTCGACAGCGCAAACGCCTATGGCAACCCCGCTTGATCCGGTCTGGCGCAGTTTTACAGCCAAGATGATCGCGAAATCAGGTGCAACTGTGGTGCCGATCTATTTTGATGGTCAGAATTCGCGCCTGTTCCAGATTGCGTCACATCTGCATTATACATTGCGGATGGCGCTTCTGATCAAGGAATTCAGGCGTCGGGTGGATGAGCCTGTGCGCGTTGTTATCGGGAATCCCATCCCCCAGGCGGAACTGGACAAATTTGCGCGGGATCCGAAAGGCATGATGGATTTCCTGCGCAAAGCGACTTATGACTTGTCGCCGAAGCCTGTGCCAGATGTGCTTGGGTTCGAATTTGAAGAAAATCACCGGGCCTGAGAATGTCTGGATATACGGGGCGACGATCATGGCAGTAGGTATTTTTGACAGCGGACTTGGCGGGCTGACAGTGCTGGAAGGCGCTGCGAAACATTTGCCGGATCAGGCGTTTGTCTACTACGGTGATCACGCCAATACGCCCTATGGTGTACGTGCTGCAGATGATATTTATAAGCTGACAAAGGCTGCCACAGAACGCCTTTGGGATGCGGGGTGTGATCTGGTGATCTTGGCCTGCAATACTGCATCGGCGGTGGCGTTGCGTCGTATGCAGGAAGAGGGTTTGCCCAAAGGTAAACGTGTTCTGGGCGTCTTTGTACCATTGATTGAGGCCCTGACCGAACGCCAGTGGGGGGATAATTCACCACCGCGTGAGGTTGACGTGAAACATGTCGCCCTGTTTGCCACCCCAGCAACCGTTGCCAGCCGGGCGTTCCAGCGTGAACTGGCATTTCGAGCGATTGGTGTCGATGTAGAAGCACAGCCCTGCGGTGGTTTGGTTGACGCGATTGAAGACGGCGATGAAATGCTGGCCCAGGCGCTCGTGCGTTCCCACGTGGAAGCCCTGCAACGCCGCATGCCAAAACCGCAGGCCGCGATCCTGGGGTGTACGCATTATCCACTGCTGAAAGACACGTTTCAGGCGGCATTGGGAGACGATGTGAAAGTGTTTTCCCAGGCTGATGTGGTTGCAGACAGTCTTGCGGATTATCTGGAACGTCATTCTGATATGCTGGGTACGGGCCAGGAAAACCTGTTCTTGACTTCAGGCGATGCGAAACGTGTGTCTGATAAGGCGACACAGTTCCTGAAACGCGAAATTATCTTTCAGGCCGGTTAACCCGCCGCACGCGGGGTGGTATTTGAATTCTGTTAACAGAGATGCTATATAGAAAGCAGAAAGAGGAGAGATACATGTCAGGGCCACTTCCGCCGATCGTTTGATCAATCATTGTTTTCAATGAAAGTTTCTGAACTTTCAGTCAGTTGATCGAATTCTGTTTTCTGACTTGCTGGTGCAATCTTTTTTAGATCATCTTCGATGCGGGCATAGATTTTTGCCGTGCGTTTGCCATTTTTCAGAACCTGTACCATTTCAGCGCCGCTTTTCAGAACGTCCTGTCCAATGTGTTGTAACCCGTCTAGGGCAGCCTCTTTGCGTGGGGTGGAGAGCGCAACAAATGCGTCGCTTTGAAGCTTTTCATAATAGCGATAGAACAGGCGCGAGTGATCAAAAAAGCGGTCACATGCTACGATCTGTGATGGTTCCAGACGGCGGCGGACGCTGCGGTAATCTTCCCAGGTCGGATCGTCGCTTTCAAATGCGATAAAGGGACGGAATTCATCGCCGTCTTCCCGGATCAGTGTCTTTAACGCGTCAAGGCGGGCAGGGGCTGTGGTATCTTCGACGCTTTTGCGATCAAATTCAGCGTGGATTAGAATATCAATCACGACTTCGCGGAAATGACGGCGGCGGTCACGCCAAGCCCGGTAATTTTTCCAGAAACCACTTAAAACCCGCCCAACCAGCGCAATCAGTGTGCCAATGGCCAGAACCGCAAGCGCGCCAATCAGGCTGCGGCTGTCCAGCGCCAGAAGGCTTTCGAACAGGCCAGTAAATTCCGGCTCCGTTTCACTTGAAAACCAAGACATGAATACTCCACTCAAATTATGCTTTTACAATAAGACCACCACGATAGGCGTGACAAGAGTGTTGCGTTGACGAGGCGTGGTAAAAGGACTAGCCAGAGATTAAAGATATGAAATGGTGGCGCAAATGACCCATAAAATCGCAATTCTTGGTGCATCTGGTTACACAGGTGCGGAACTTGTTCGCTTGATCGCAACCCATCCTGAGATGGAGATTGTGGCGCTTGCGGCAGAGCGAAAAGCGGGTATGGAAATGCGCGATGTCTTCCCACATCTGCGCCATCTCGATTTGCCGACCCTCGTAAAGATTGGCGAAATCGATTTCTCGACGGTTGATCTGTGTTTCTGCGCCTTGCCGCATAAGACCAGCCAGGAAGTGATCAGCGCATTGCCTGCCGACCTGAAAATCGTGGATCTGTCCGCTGATTTCCGTCTGCGTGATCCTGAAGCTTATGAACAATGGTACGGCAACCCGCATTCAGCGATTGAGATCCAGAAAGAGGCTGTTTACGGCCTGACGGAATTCTATCGGGATGACATCAAAAATGCGCGTCTTGTGGCGGGCACCGGCTGTAATGCTGCGACCGGGCAGTTCGCCCTGCGCCCATTGATCGAAGCGGGTGTGATCGATCTGGATGAAATCATCATGGATCTGAAATGTGGTGTGTCTGGGGCCGGGCGTGCCTTGAAAGAAAACCTGCTGCACGCAGAGCTGGCCGAAGGGTATCACGCCTATGCTTTGGGGGGCACGCATCGCCACCTAGGTGAATTTGACCAAGAATTTTCCGCCATCGCTGGACGTGAAGTGAAAATCCAATTCACCCCACATTTGGTTCCAACCAACCGGGGTATTCTGGCGACCTGCTACGTGAAAGGTGATGCGCAAGCCATTCATAAATCGTTTGAAAATGCGTATTCAAGTGAACCATTTGTTGAACTTTTGCCTTTGGGGCAAGCGCCGTCAACAAAGCATATCCGGGGGTCAAACTTCTGTCATATCGGCGTGGTTGCAGACCGGATTGAAGGGCGCACAATTGTGGTTGCGGCATTGGATAATCTGACCAAAGGGTCTTCTGGTCAGGCGCTGCAGAACGCAAATCTGATGTTGGGTATTGAGGAAACAACGGGTCTGATGATGGCACCGCTTTTCCCTTAATACCAACTTCTCCCACCGTTTTCAGGCAGGTACGACGATGAAATCACTGGAAAAAAAACGCCGGATACAGGTTGTTCTGATCTCATTTTTGGCGATTGCAGGCATTCTTGTTGCGCTGGCTTTTTTGCCAAAGGACGCGTTCCAATATTTCAAATCGCCAAGCGAAGTTCTTGCTGAACCCCCACGCCAGGGCGAAGTCTTTCGTATGGGCGGGCTTGTTGCGGATGGAACGCTGGTGCGTGGTGAGGGGCTTGAAGTGCGTTTTTCTGTGACGGACGGTGGCGCAACCGTACCTGTGATTTATGTCGGTGTGCTGCCTGACCTGTTTAAAGAAAATCAGGGAATGATCGGAACAGGCACTTACATGAATGGTACTTTCGAAGCCTCTGAAATTCTTGCAAAACATGACGAAGAATATATGCCGAAAGAAGTGGTGGATGCGCTGAAAGAGCAAGGCGTTTATCAGCAGAGCACTGACGAATAACACCTTTACCCATACGCATCTGAACCATGCGTACGCAGTGATTTACCTGAATTAACCCTTTGCGATGACGATGATCCCGTTGAGTAACTTTGATTACCACGGGGATCTGTTATGCAGAATATACATCAGTTGGCTGAAGAAATCGTCGCACGTGAAGGCGGTTATGTGAATGATCCGGATGACCCGGGTGGCGCCACGAAATATGGCGTTACGTTGGGAACTTTGCGGCGCCTGGGTCTTGATAAAACCGGAGATGGGCGTCTGACTGAGGCGGATGTACGCCGCCTGACACGGGCAGATGCAGTCGAAATTTATCTGCGCCACTATTATCAGTCTCCCAAAATTGACCAGCTGCCGGACGCTTTGCAGGCCTCAGTTTTTGATATGTATGTCAACGCTGGCAGCAATGCGGTGAAAATATTGCAACGCCTGCTGCGCCAAATGGGGCAACAGGTGGTGGTCGATGGTGTTATCGGTCCTCAGACCATTCAGGCTGCGGAAATTGCGGCCGCTGCGGCCCCATCGCATCTGTCAGATGCTTACGGAATTGCGCGGCGTAATTATTATTATCGCCTTGCGGATCAGCGCCCGGCCAGCCGAAAGTATGCCCGCCGTCGGAATGGGGGGAAAGGCGGTTGGATCCGGCGGGCGGAGGAATTTATCTCGCCCCGCTATCATCTGAGCGCAGATGAACACAGTCGCCGTGTATCTGGCTGGAGTGCGTAACATGGGGATTTTAGAAAACATACTGGGGCTTGTTTTTGGTAACGGGCGCAATGTGGTGTCTGAAACTGCAGAAGTCTTTCGCGAAAATGCAGAAGCGGGTGCACAGCGCGGGGCGGATGTGCAAAAAGCGGCATTGGCGCAGTTCTCTCAGGAATTCACGAATCCGCAAAAAGGATATTTTGACCGGTTCATGGATGGATTGAACCGCATCCCGCGGCCTGCATTTGCGATTGGCACCCTGGCACTGTTTGTCAGTGCGATGGTAGATCCGTTGTGGTTTGGTGCACGTATGCAGGGGCTGGCTCTTGTTCCGGAACCGCTGTGGTGGCTTTTGGGGGCGATCATGTCGTTTTACTTTGGTGCGCGTCATCAGGAAAAGGGGCAAGATTTTCAAAGGTCTATTGCACAAACGATGGCGCGTGCCCCGCAGGTTATTCGTAACACACGGGCATTACAGGCTATGTCATCTAGTGGGGATGATGTGCCCCCAGACGAAGACAACCCGGCCTTGCGGGACTGGCGGGCTAATCGATCCGGGTGAGTGTTCATACCTGCGACAGTGCATCCCTTCACAAGCCTGTGGAATCTCTTTCGGCCAGGCGTCATGCAGTGTAGTTTGCGCGAATGTATATCGAACTTGGCCATCTTGCTCTGATCCTGGCGCTGCCTGTCGCGCTGATTCAGACGATCCTGCCCATGATTGGGGCACACCGAAACGACGCTTTGCTGATGCGTGTCGCAGGGCCCGCAGCAATGATGCAGCTCATCCTGATATTGCTGTCGTTCTTGGCGCTGACCTGGGGATTTGTGACATCGGATTTCTCGCTTCAGCTTGTGACCGTGAATTCGCACAGCGCGAAACCGATGCTGTATAAGATCAGCGGTGTCTGGGGCAATCATGAGGGATCTGTTCTGCTTTGGTCACTGATCCTTGCTTTGTTTGGTGCGGCAGCGGCGGTGTTTGGTGCCGATCTGCCTGCGCGGCTGAAGTCGCGGGTTTTGTCAGTGCAGGGGGCGGTTGGCGTGGCGTTTCTGGCCTTTATCCTGTTTACCTCCAACCCATTTCTGCGACTGGAATTTCCGCCGTTAAACGGGCAGGGGTTAAACCCGCTGTTGCAGGATCCTGGCCTCGCGTTCCATCCTCCGTTTCTTTATTTGGGCTATGTGGGCCTTTCCATGGCGTTTTCCTTTGCGGTTGCTGCCTTGTTGGAAGGTCGCGTTGACGCAGCTTGGGCGCGTTGGGTACGCCCCTGGACACTGGCCGCATGGATTTTTCTGACCATTGGCATCGCGCTTGGATCATGGTGGGCTTATTACGAACTGGGCTGGGGTGGGTTCTGGTTCTGGGATCCTGTGGAAAACGCGTCTTTCATGCCCTGGCTTGTGGCCACAGCCCTGCTGCATTCCGCGATTGTGGTTGAAAAACGCGAAACCCTGAAAAGCTGGACAATCCTGTTGGCGATCCTTGCCTTTGGTTTCTCATTGATGGGGACATTCATTGTGCGATCCGGCGTGCTGACGTCGGTGCATGCATTCGCGAATGATCCGGAGCGCGGCATGTTCATCCTGATGATCCTTGCGATTTTCATGGGGGGGGCGCTGACACTCTTTGCGGCACGTGCACATGTTATGGAAAGCAAAGGCGTCTTTGCCCTGGTCAGCCGGGAAAGTGGCCTGGTTCTGAACAATGTGTTGTTGGTTGTTTCTGCTTTTGTGGTCTTTGTCGGTACGATCTGGCCGGTGGTGTCAGAACTTGCCTTTGATCGCCCGCTGTCGGTCGGTGCGCCGTTCTTTAACACAGCTTTCAGCCCGTTCATTCTGGCACTTGCCTTGTTCCTGCCAATTGGCGCGATGTTCTCATGGAAGCGCGCCAAGGCAGGTCGTGTGATCAAAACGCTGTCGCTGGCTGGATTGGTGGCAATCTCTGCTGCGATCCTGCTTTGGGCGATGCAGACTGATAAATCAGCGCTTGGTCCGGTCGGGCTGTTCGCCGGCCTCTGGATTGGTCTTGGTTCGGTGACCGAGCTTTGGCAGCGCGCCGGGCGTAAACCCACACGGTTACTGCGTCTGCCAGGTGCGGATTGGGGCAAGTTTATTTCCCACAGCGGATTTGGTGTGGTGATCTTCGGGATCTCTGGCCTTGTTGCTTGGGAAGTTGAGGATATTCGCATTGCACAGATTGGTGAAAGCTTTGAAGTTTCGGGCTTTGAGATCACACTGGAGAGTGTGCAGGACGTGCAGGGACCAAATTATTTCGCCACCCAGGGCAGCCTGCTTGTGACACGCGATGGCGTGGAAATTGCCCGTGTGCATCCGGAACGCCGAAATTACCCGGTGGCCGCCATGCCAACCACAGAAGCGGGGATCGCCAACGGTGTAATGCGTGACATCTACCTTGTTGTGGGGGATGCACAGACGGGCGGTGGCTATACCGTGCGCAGCCACATCAAGCCTTTTGCCAATTGGATTTGGGGTGGGGCGATCTTTATGGCGCTTGGCGGCTTCTTTTCTTTGTTTGACCGGCGTATGCGGGTGGCGTCCGGAGCACGTTCCGGTGGGGCTCTAAAGGGGAGCAAAACATGAAGTATCTCTATTCTGTTCTGATGATGGTGTTTCTGGCTGTCCCTGCCTTGGCCGTGCAGCCAGATGAAATGCTGTCTGATCCATTGCTGGAAACCCGGGCGCGTTCCTTGGATGAGATTATTCGTTGTGTGCAATGTCAGAGCGAAAATATTGCATCGTCCAATGCGGATTGGGCGAAAGATGCGCGGCTTATGGTGCGCCAGTTATTGCTGGAAGGCCGGGGAGATCAGGAGATCATGTCATTCTTTGTTGAACGATATGGTGAGCGCGTTTTGATGACGCCCCAGCTGAACGGCAGCAATCTGATCCTTTGGGTCGCAGGACCTTTGATGTTGCTCTTGTCGTTTGGGGGAATATTCCTATATTCAAGACGTACTAAACCAAACAGTTCAGAGGGGCTGACGGCGGAGGAAGAAGCACGCTTGAATGAGCTGCTGAAAGACTGATCGCGGCCACCCGGCAGGAGAGACATATGGAATACCAAACCATCCGCCTTGATATCAAAGACGAGGTGGCTGTTCTTTTGCTGAACCGTCCGGATGCAAGGAACGCGCTAAACACCCAAATGAGGGCAGAGATTTTGCATGCTGTAAAGGCTTCCGAGGGGGCTGCGCGGGTGCTTGTGATGACAGGGCATGGGGATGTGTTCTGTGCGGGTCAAGATCTTGGGGATCAGGCAAAGATCGATGATATTGATCTTGAACGGACCCTGCGTGAAGAATATGATCCGATGTTTCGTGCAATTTTTGATTGTCGTATTCCAACCGTGTCCGCTGTGAATGGTGCTGCCGCCGGGGTCGGGGCAAGCCTTGCTCTGGCTACAGATGTTGTTATCGCGACCGAAGCTGCCGTGTTTATCCAGGCCTTTTCTAAGGTCGGCTTGATGCCGGATGGGGGCAGCACCTGGTGGTTGCCGCGCCAGATCGGTTCAGCGCGTGCAATGGGGATGGCGTTATTTGCAGAAAGCATTACCGCACAACAAGCTGCTGACTGGGGGATGATCTGGGAAACTGTGCCAGATGCTGATTTCGCAGATCATTGGGCTAAGCGCGTGGCGGATCTGGCCTCAGGACCGACGATTTCTTTCCGTCAAATTAAGAAGGCACTGCGCGGGTCATGGGAAAACACGCTGGATGATCAGCTGGATATCGAAGCTGGTTTGCAGGGGCGCTGTGGCCAGACCCGGGACTTCAAAGAAGGGGTCGTATCCTTTCTTGAAAACCGCACACCAAAGTTTGAAGGGCGTTAACAGGTGATCTCGCTCTCCGAAGCTTGATAAAAGCGAAACGCCATGTCAAAGGCGACATGGTGATCATTGGGAAGAAAGTCGAGTGCGTAAAAGCTCCAGTGATGGGTTGGGTATTCTTCGCCGCTGTCCAAGACAAGCCATGGAAGGGTCACGCCTCTTTGGTGATTTTGCATCATGCGGGCCGGTGAAATCCACAGTCGGCTGTGATAGCGTGCACCTGCTGTGTCCGTGATACAGGCATTATCCCCCGCGATCTGTTGGGCGCGATAGCTGATCAACGCGGATAGCGCGAATGTACTGAGAACCGCTGTGATCTGAATGCCCAGAAACACGAGTCCAACGCGTGTCCAGCCGATTTCTGTTCCCGGCCATGCAGCCCTGGGGATCAAGGGGAGGATGGCGCCTGTGAAGATCCAGGTTAGCGCCAAACTTTCAAGTGGATGAGGCGTGTAGCTGCGCAGCGACAGCAGGCTCATGGACGAAACGACAAGCAGCATCAGTCCAATGCCGGCAGGAATCCAGAGCAGGCTTAGATATCCGGTGAATGGGGAAGGTCTGGTCAGACTGCTTATGTGAAACAGTAAAGGCAGCGCCATGAGCAGCAGCATCAGCCAGCTTGATATTTCAGTAGAGCGGGTGATCAGTGCAAATGCTGAGGCCACGGAAAGTATCAAACCGAATACAATGAAGGATAGGATCTGCCAGGCACGCACGTTGCGCAGAAGCAAGGAAAGCAACAGGGCAATTGGAAAAAGAATTAACATTTCCGAAAACTGCCCTGTCTTTGTCGCAGGTTCAACCCCGGCGAGCCCTGATTTCCCGGATCAGTTCTAACGCGTCTGTCGGGGGTTTTTGTTCGATGCGGTAATAGGCACGTCCGTCGATTTCCCGGCGGGCCAGCCTGTGATCAATCAGCGAACGGCGCATCAGGACATGATCGCCAAAACTGCTGTGGGCTTTCAGAATCTCGTTTACTTCGCTTTCCCGGATTGCGCGCCCTGAGGGCAGGTCAGCCCAAAAGATCCAGAGACAGAGACCTTGTACCTGCATTTGCTTAGGCCAGCGGATCATAACGCCTTGGTCGTCAAAGCTGCGCAGAGCTTTCTTCATCTGGCCCGTGCTCTTGGGCGTTGCTGTTGGGGCGGGGGCGAGGGTTTTCAGAGTTTGGTAGTTTTTATGTCCGGCAGATTTTGCAATCAAACCAAGCAAAGCCAAATGCCCCGGGATTTCATCTTGCCGGATCAGGCCAGATCGCAGGCTTTTGGTAAACTGAGACAGATCTTCAATATAGAGCGATGTAACATCACGTGTCATAATGCATCCTTTGCATGACATGCGCGATCCCTGTGGGTGCTGATGGTCGCCCTTATCAACGGCACATGTCATTCATTGGAAACAGATGCTGATGTTCTATCTCGCAGGTTTAGCGTGGAAAATCCTAGCGACGCCTCGGTGAACTGTGGACCGTGACATGAAACTACCGTTGATTGCCTGCCGCTGCAAGTCGCGAATTTAGAGTGTACTGTGCAGGTCCGCATAGACATGGCCATTGGCGAATTCACCGCGCCACATATAACGGGTTGGGTGTCCAAGCTGTATTAGCGTATGATCCATGCCGCGAATGTCCATCCAGATATTCAGTTCTTTACGCTCATGGATCCAGTTTGGGGGTTTCAGTCCCATACGATCTGAAAAGTGAATATAACCACTGGTCACGTCAGAGCTTGGGCTGGGTTTGCCATGCAGACGTATGGAATAAAGAGATTGAGAAGCGGGATCCTGCACGGAATGCTGAAACCCGGCGGAAATCATCGTGAAGCCTTCAACAATAAGGATTTGGCGCGGTGCCAGAAAACGATTGGGGATATCCGGAAGGGCTGCTTCAGGAAGGGTCTTTAGAATGGCTTCAAATATTGTGTCGCTGGACATGGCTGAACCTCATCAAAGGAGTTGGATCAGAGGTAGCGTCAGGGATTGAATAAAGCGTGAAGAAACAAAAAAGCCCGCCGGAACCGACGGGCTTTTTAATAACAATTTGAAACTTATCGTTTCTCGACGTCCACGTAATCGCGGGCTGTTTCGCCCTGATACAGCTGGCGTGGGCGGCCAATTTTCTGACCTGGATCGCCGATCATTTCTTTCCACTGTGAAATCCAGCCAACCGTGCGGGACAGGGCAAAGATCGGTGTGAACATGGATGTTGGGAAACCCATGGCTTCAAGGATGATGCCGGAATAGAAATCCACGTTCGGGAAAAGCTTTTTCTCTGCAAAGTATGGATCGGCAATCGCAGCTTTTTCCAGTTCTTTTGCGACCTGCAGGATTGGATTGTTTTCAACACCAAGCAGTTCAAGGACTTCATCTGCGGACTGTTTCAGAACCGTCGCGCGTGGATCAAAGTTTTTATAGACGCGGTGACCAAAGCCCATCAGACGGAACGAGTCGTTTTTGTCTTTCGCACGGGCGATGAATTCCGGAATACGATCAACAGTTCCGATTTCTTTCAGCATTTCAAGGCAAGCTTGGTTTGCACCACCATGGGCAGGGCCCCAGAGGCAGGCGATACCAGCCGCAACACAAGCGAATGGGTTCGCGCCAGAAGACCCGGCTAGACGCACAGTCGAGGTGGATGCGTTTTGTTCGTGGTCGGCGTGCAATGTGAAGATGCGATCCATGGCACGTGACAGGATCGGGTTTACCTCGTAGTCTTCTGCAGGCACGGCAAAGCACATGCGCAGGAAGTTCGATGCGTAATCTAAGTCATTACGTGGATAGACAAAAGGCTGGCCCGTGGAATATTTGAATGCCATCGCAGCAATGGTCGGCAGCTTGGCGATCATACGGATCGAAGCCACTTCGCGCTGTTGAGGGTCCGCAATATCAAGGCTGTCGTGATAGAATGCAGACATGGCGCCAACCACACCGGTCATGATCGCCATTGGGTGAGCATCGCGACGGAAACCACGGAAGAAATTCATCATCTGTTCATGCACCATAGTATGGCGCGTGACGCGATTTTCGAATTCTTCCAGATCAGTTGCAGAGGGCAGTTCGCCGTAAAGCAGCAGGTAACAGACCTCGAGATAGTGTGATTTTTCAGCCAGCTGATCGATGGGATAGCCGCGATGAAGCAGTTCACCTTTTACGCCATCAATATAGGTAATGGTCGAATCACAGGCCGCGGTCGAAGTGAATCCTGGATCGTAAGTGAATACATCGCCTTCGGCATAAAGGCGACGGATATCAATTACATCAGGGCCGGCAGTCGGGGAATAGATTGGCAATTCAAGCTCTTTATCACCAAAGCTGAGCTTTGCGGTTTTCTTCGTATCGGACATTCTATTCCCTTTCCTGTAGTGGGTGCCGCTGCGGACCAGAGACACCCTATATATGCTGCGTCTTATATAGGTTTACGTGTCACCGCTTTCAGCAGCTTCACGCAAACGTGCGCATGTTTCCTCGCATCCAAGCACCAGCATCATATCAAAGACACTTGGCGTTGCAGCCCGTCCGGCCAAGGCCGCACGCATGGGCCCGGCGAGTTTTCCGAATTTCATCTCACGCGCCGCACAGAAATCATTTGCGCAGGCCTCAAGATCATCCCGTGTCCAACTAGCATTTTGCAGCTGCGGCGTCAATTCTTTCAGTATACCACGGGATACACTATCGAGATGCTTCGCGGCTTTTTCTTCCACTTCAATTGGGCGTGAGATCAAATTAAAGTGTGATTTTACAACGATATCAGAGAATTTCTTTGCGTTGCCTTTGATCGCATCTAAACCAGGTTCAATCGCAGAAATCTGATCTCGAGTGAACGCAACGTCACTTTGAACATCGGCCCAATCCGCGATTTCATGCAGCAGCGCAGCATTTTCTGCAGCTGCGATATGCTGCCCTGACAGATTTTCAAGTTTTTTGAAATCAAATCGGGCTGCGCCTTTGCCGATACCATTGAAATCAAACCAATCGAGGGCCTGCGCGTCAGTGAAAAATTCGTCGTCTCCATGGCTCCAGCCGAGACGTGCCAGATAGTTGCGCATGGCAGAAGATGGGTAACCCATAGCCTGATATTCTTCGGCACCCAGGGCGCCATGGCGTTTTGATAGTTTTTTTCCATCCTGACCGTGGATGAGCGGAATATGTGCCCAAACCGGCACGTCCCAGCCCATAGCTTTGTATACCATCATCTGACGTGCGGCGTTGGCCAGGTGGTCATCCCCCCGGATCACATGGGTCACGCCCATATCATGGTCATCGACAACAACTGCCAGCATGTAGGTTGGCGTACCATCGGAACGTAAACAAATCATGTCGTCCAGCGTGGAATTTTTAAAGGTCACATTGCCTTGAACCTGATCGTGGATCACAGTTTCACCATCACGCGGGGCTTTGACGCGGATCACATAGGGTAGATCTGGGTGATCTTTAGCGTCGACATCGCGCCAAGGTGATTGAAACAGGGTCGATCGGCCTTCTTCTTTTGCCTGATCGCGGAAAGCTTGAATTTCGTCTTGGGTGGAAAAGCACTTATAGGCTTTGTCATTCGCCAGCATTTCATGGGCGATCTCTGCATGACGCGGCGCGCGTTCAAACTGGCTGACAGCTTCGCCATCATAATCAAGCCCCAACCACTTCATTCCGCGCAAAATGGCGGCATGGGCTTCAGGGGTGGAACGTTCGCGGTCTGTATCTTCAATGCGCAACAGGAACTTTCCGCCACGGCCCCGGGCGTAAAGCCAGTTGAACAGGGCAGTGCGCGCGCCACCGATATGCAGGTATCCAGTGGGGGACGGGGCGAAGCGGGTGACAACCGGGCGATCAGATGTATTGGCGTTCATAACGCGTTAACCTTTCTGGCATTAACTAGCTGTTAGGCATGAAGATGAGTTGCCCCGGTTTTACGGGGGGGATGGTTTCAAAACAAGTTCAATCGCGTTCTGGTTTCGACTTGGGATGGTTTGAACATGTAATTCATTAAGAATGAGCAAACATGTGTGGCAATATTTCGATCTGAACGCGGTTTTGGCACGTCAACGTGGCGGGCTGTTTCCCTGGTGCGCCGTTTTGTTCGGGGTGGGTGTTGGTATTTATTTTATGCTTTCCCGAGAGCCAAGCACATGGGCGTTGACGGGGCTGACGCTGGGGTTTCTTCTTTTGCTGACCGGAGCTTGGCGTTCATCTGAACATCTGTCTCCCTTCTTTGGCGGGGCTGCCTGGGTCATCGCTGGCGTTCTTGTGGCTGCACTGCACGCCCATGCTGCGCGGGCGCCTGTGTTGGGGTTCCGCTATTACGGCCCGGTGGAAGGCACCGTGATCGCTGTGGATCGTTCGCACGGCGGAAAAATCCGGATGATGATGGATCAGGTGGTGCTTCGGAATATGTCGCCAGATCGTACGCCTGAACGTGTCCGAATTTCATTGCATGGGGATTCTGATCCGGATGCGCGGCCCGCATATGATGGTTTTGTCCCCCTGATACCCGAAATTGGACAAAATTTGGTTTTGACGGCGCATTTATCTCCGCCACCTGGCCCGGCAGAGCCCGGAGGGTTTGACTTCCGCAGATACGCCTGGTTTCAGAAATTGGGTGCGATTGGTTATACACGCACGCCGGTTCTGCAGATCAGGCCGCCAGAGACAACTGGATTTTGGCTGCGGGTGAACCGTTTGCGGGGGGGCATGTCTGCACTTATTCGACGAAATATCAAAGGTGAAGCAGGGGCTTTTGCCGTCGCGATTAGCACAGGCGACCGATCTGCCATGTCACAAGTAACAACCACGGCCCTGCGCGGATCGAACCTTTCACATCTGTTGGCGATTTCCGGGTTGCATATGGGGTTGCTTACGGGGGTTGTCTTTACTGGGTTGCGATGGTTCCTGGTTCTGATTCCTGGCGTTGGCCTGCACTGGCCTGTTCGCAAACTGGCGGCTGCCGGTGCAATGATGACCGGGGCAGTTTACCTGACGCTGTCCGGTGGGAATGTTGCGACGGTGCGGGCCTTTATAATGGTCAGTGTGTTGTTCATCGCGGTTCTACTTGGGCGACGTGCACTGACAGTGAACGCAGTTGCGCTTGCCGCGATTGTTGTCTTGCTCATTAGCCCTGAGGCGCTGGTTGGACCGGGGTTTCAGATGTCATTTGCGGCAACAACGGCCCTTGTCGTTGTCTTTGGAAATTTAAAAGGCACAACTGTTTTATCACGCATTCCACCGGTGTTGCGCGGGGCGTTTGCTGTGGTGGCGTCCTCCTTTATCGCTGGGGCGGCGACGGCTCCGGTTGCGGCAGCGCATTTCAACCAGATCGCGCAATATGGATTGTTGGCCAATGTTCTGTCCGTGCCTGTGATGGGGGCGGTGGTTGTACCTGCTGGGGTGGTGGCCTTGTTATTGGAACCATTCGGATTAGGCTGGATCGGGTTTTGGGTGATGGAATGGGGGATACGCTGGATCCTAGGTGTCGCGGATTTCGTATCACAACTTGAGGGAGCCGTCTGGAAAGTTCCAACACCGCAATGGTTTGTGTTACCGTTGATTGCAGGTGGAGGATTATGGCTTGTGCTGTGGCGGGGGAAGCCGAACAGGGTTGGCATCCCGATTATGTTGTCTGGGGTATTCCTGTGGGTGCAGGTTGAAAGGCCTGTTCTGTTAATCGCAGAAAGTGGCAAGCTGATTGGCGTGATGAGCGAACAGGGGCGTGCTTTGTCAAAACCGAGAGGGGACGGTTTTGCGGCGCGCAACTGGTTGGAAAACGATGGCGATGCTGTCTCTCAGGCGGATGCCGCAGCCCGTCCGGGCTTTGATAGATCGGAAGGCGGACATGCGGTGATGTTGGTTGGAACACAGTTTGTCCTGTTGGCCGGGCGCGGGGCACGGGATCGAATTGCGCCAATGTGCCGTGATGACAATTGGCTGATATACGGTGGGAAAATCCAAGGGCTTCCGGCTGTGGAAGGATGCAATCTTCTGACAGAGCGTAGTCTGCGAAAAACCGGAAGTATTGCTGTGTTTTATGATCGCAATAGCCCGAAAGGCA
Organism: Halocynthiibacter sp.; assembly: GCF_049608145.1. Classification (NCBI taxonomy): domain Bacteria; kingdom Pseudomonadati; phylum Pseudomonadota; class Alphaproteobacteria; order Rhodobacterales; family Paracoccaceae; genus Halocynthiibacter; species Halocynthiibacter sp. Next base: position 30,859 of record NZ_JBMYXF010000018.1, on the reverse strand, counting down.
TCCGAATAGTCACATCATCAGCTTTGGCAGGGGATCGGTTGTGGTTGAGGCGGCGGCAAATGCCGCATCAACCCGTTTCTGGAGCAAATCAGTAGGTGCGGATCAGACCGACAAGCTTTCCTTGAATTTCAACCTGACCTTCGGGCAGCATCCGGGTTTCATAAGCCGGATTAGCAGCTTCTAACGCGATCATGTCACCCTTACGGCGAAAGCGTTTCAAAGTGGCTTCATATCCTTCGATCTGGGCAACCACGATATCACCGCTGCTGGCTGACATGGTTTCGCGAATAACAACAACATCGCCATTGTTGATGCCCGCGTTGATCATGGAATCACCTTTTACTTCAAGGGCGTAATGGTTGTCATTGCTGGTCAACATTTGTCCGGGAACGCCAATGTTACGTGACCCGTCTTCCAGGGCCTCAATCGGTACACCGGCCGCAATTTTACCCATGATCGGCAGGTTGGCCACATCACTGGTATGCACAGCCTGTGCCGAAGCGGGGGTCTGATCCGGTCGATCACCATTGATCACCTGCGGCGTAAAGCCCCCGGCGTTTTCCATAGCGTCTGGCAGTTTTACGATTTCGATGGCACGGGCACGATGGGCCAAGCGGCGGATGAAACCCCGTTCTTCCAGTGCGGTGATCAGGCGGTGAATGCCCGATTTGGATCGCAGATCCAGTGCTTCTTTCATTTCATCAAATGAGGGGGGGACACCATCACGCTGAACACGTTTGTTAATGAATGACAGCAGCTCAAGTTGCTTTTTCGTCAGCATTTTCAGACCCTCAGTGGTTGTGTGTCTGGGTTTTATACATGCTGTATGAAACCCTTTAATCAGTTGCGCGTTCGGGTCTTGTTCTATCGATGTTCTTGCTTTGTGTCAACTGCTTCGCAAGATGCGCAGACGGCAGCGTACAGTCTGGCCCTTAGATATCGATGTATTCCACGATCGTTCCAGCAGTTTGTTCCTGCTTTAGTGGGGCAACCACGACAAGGGCGTTGGCATTGGCATAGACAGATAAAAGAGAGCTGTCCTGGCGCGCATGAACTGTCAGTTTTCCGTCACGCAATGTGGCCCGCATATAATGTTCGCGTGGACCGTTGCTGCGCAGATCTTCTGCCAAGGGCGCGGTTTTGCGTTCCATCGGTGTTGCGACAAAACCCAGCATATGACGCAATATTGGCAGAATGAAAACCTGTGCACACACCATAGATGATACCGGATTTCCCGGCAGTCCGATCATGGGGATATCACCAATTTTTCCTGCCATCAGTGGTTTGCCCGGGCGCATAGCAACTTTATAAAACGAAGGTTCCATCCCCATGGATGTCGCCACGGGTCGCACCAGATCATGATCACCAACCGAAGCCCCACCAAGGGTAACAATCAGGTGGGCCCCTGCGCAAAGTTCAAACCCCTGGCGCAGCGAGGTTTCGTTATCACGTGCAATGGGCAAAAGACGGGCTTCACCGCCGTTGGCCTCGATCAGGGCCTTCAGACCGCAACCATTTGAGGCAATGATCTGATCTTCGTTCGGGGTTTCTCCGGGTTGTACCAGTTCATCCCCCGTGGCGAGAACCGCAATCACAGGTTTACGCGTTACAGTGATGTTCGGTTGGTTCATCGCAGCCAAAAGGGCGATGTCGCCGGGGCTCAGAATACGCGGGCCGTCCATGCGAAAGCCCGCGTCAAAATCATTGCCGGCAGGGCGGATATTGCCCTTGCTTTCTATTTCTGTGTTGAGGGTAATTACATTCCCCTGGCGTGTGGTGTCTTCTTGAATGACGACATGATCACAGCCTTCAGGCAGGGGGGCTCCTGTGAAAATCCGCACACATTGTCCGGCACGGACCTTGCCTGAATAGCGCGCGCCCGCAGCACTTTCGCCAACAACCATGAACTGTGCCTGGGGCTGCAATTCGACTGATTTCAGCGCATACCCATCCATGGCAGAGGCTGCAAAAGGCGGTTGGTTACGTGTGGCTTGATGGGGGGCTGCCAACGTACGACCAGCGGCATCTTTCAGATCAACCACTTCAGTTTCCAGCGGCGAAATCAGAGCAAAACAGGCATCTAGCGCCTCAGAAACAGAAATCATGTATTGGCCTCGTAGCGTCCGGATTTGCCGCCGTCTTTCAGGCGCACGGAAATCGCGCCGATTTCCATCGCCTTATCAATCGCCTTCAGCATGTCATAGATCGTCAGTGCGGCGGTGGAGACCGCTGTCAGCGCTTCCATCTCAACGCCGGTCTGGCCGGTGGTTTTGACGGTGGCTTCAATGCGTACACCGGGCAGGGTCTCGTCGGGTGTTAAATCGACCGAAACTTTGGTGATCGGAAGAGGGTGACACAGAGGGATGAGGTCTGAACATTTCTTTGCCCCCATGATCCCGGCCAGCTGTGCAACGCCCAGAACATCACCCTTTTTGGCGCGATTTTCTTGAACGACTAGAAGTGTTTCCACGTTCATCTTAATGTGACCGGCGGCCGTGGCGATGCGTGACGTAACCGCCTTTTCTGACACATCAACCATATGGGCCTGGCCATCTGCATTGAAATGGGTCAGGCCGGAGGCATGTGTGTCATTGCTCATCACGCGGCTCCTGGCATCAGTGGGTTGGCAAGCAAGGTACGAGTTGCAGTCTCCACATCATCCTTACGCATCAGGCTTTCGCCGATCAGGAATGTACGCGCACCATAACGGGCCATATCGGCCAGATCTTCGGGCGTGTTCAGGCCACTTTCGCAGACAATTAGACGATCCGTTGGTACCATGCGTGACAGGGTACGGGTGGTGTCCAGCGTGGTTTCGAATGTCTTAAGATTGCGGTTGTTGATGCCCATCAACGGGCTTTTCAACTTGCAGGCGCGCTCAAGTTCTTCTTCGTTGTGAACCTCAAGCAGCACATCCATGCCCCAGGCAAAAGCCGCGTCTTCGAGTTCTTGCGCCTGGGCGTCAGATGTCGACGCCAGAATGATCAGGATACAATCGGCCCCAAGTGCGCGGGCCTCGGCCACCTGATAGGTGTCATACATGAAATCCTTGCGCAGGGCGGGTAGGGATGTTGCATTGCGGGCTGCGACCAGAAATTCATCAGCACCTTGGAAGCTTGGCGTGTCAGTTAGCACGGACAGGCAGGTTGCGCCGCCGTCTTCATAGGCTTTTGCCAGAATTGGCGGATTGAAATCTTCACGGATCAACCCTTTGGACGGACTGGCTTTTTTGACCTCTGCAATCAGCGCGTAACCACTATGGGCCGCTTTATGCAGGGCGTCGGAAAAACCACGGGTTGCGGATGCTTCGCGGGCGCTCGCTTCGACCTCGGATAAAGGGCGGGCGGCCTTGCGGGCGGCGACTTCTTCAAGCTTGTAAGCTTTGATTTTATCAAGAACAGTCTGTGTCATAGCCAATGTTTACGCCGCTGGGACGGGCCATGCAACGGGAAAGCGGGGGCTGAATGTCACGCCCAGATGATCGCGGATTTACCTTGTGTTTCGAGCCATGTGTTCACGGATGAAAAGGGTTTTGATCCAAAGAAACCTTTGCGCGCGGATAAAGGCGAAGGATGGGCCGTTTTGAGGACCAGATGATCCCCCGGCGTGAGGTGTTCTTCCATCTTATGTGCCTGTGCTCCCCATAGTAGAAAGGCACAGGGTTGTTTCGACACATCTGTCAGTACTTCTTGTGTAAGCCTTTGCCAGCCAATCTTTTTGTGACCATTGGCTTCACCGGTGGGGACGGACAACACCGTGTTTAAAAGCAGTACCCCCTGCTGTGCCCAAGGTCGAAGATCAGCATTCAGAGGCGCAGCACCGATGTCATCAATCATTTCTTTATAAATGTTGTTCAATGACCGCGGCAGCGGACGTACATCGGGCTCTGCAGAAAAAGCCAGACCATGGGCGTGACCAGGGGTGGGATAGGGATCTTGCCCCAAGATCACAACTTTCACGTCACTAGGTGCACAAATATCCAGTGCAGCGAAACGTTGGTGTGCCGGGGGCAGGATATCACGGGGATCCTGCGCGATTGTACGTTCAATCGCGGGTAGGTTTTCTTTGAAAAAGGACAGGTGGGCCCAAGGTTTTGGGATGGTATGCATCAGTTTGATGTGATTGCGGCAAGTGCCTCGATTTTACCAAGTGCCGCGCGGCTGTCGATGGAGGTTGCAGCCATCTCAACGCCTTGTTTCAAATCACTTGCATGATCTGCCACAACCAAGGCCGCGGCCGAGTTCAGAAGAACCGCGTCGCGATAGGCAGATTTTTCACCGTTTAAAAGTGCGCGGAAGGCGATAGCGTTTTCTTCAGGGCTGCCGCCCATAATGGCTTCAAATGGATGTTCTGGTAGGCCGGCATTTTCGGGGTGGATCTCACGCATTTCAACGCGGTTATCTTCCAGGGCTGCAACCCAGGACACGCCTGCGATGGACAGCTCATCCGTGCCGTCAGATCCGTGCACAAGCCAGGCTTTTTCCGACCCGAGTTTTTGTAAGGTCAGCGCCATCGGTTCGATCAAGTCCCGGGAAAACGCGCCTGTCAGTTGTCGTTTCGCGCCAGCCGGATTGGTCAATGGGCCAAGAATATTAAAGATCGTGCGACAGCCAAGTTCCGCGCGCGTCGGCATCACATGGGCAATCGCCGGGTGGTGCATTGGCGCCATCATAAAGGCAATGCCGCAATCTTTCAGGGCGCGTTCCACGACGTCCACACCCACCATCACATTCACGCCCATTTGACCCAGCGCATCGGCTGCGCCGGATTTCGACGACAGGTTGCGGTTGCCATGTTTCGCGACCGTCACGCCTGCGCCAGCCACAACAAAAGCGGTGGCGGTGGAAATGTTCAACGTGCCTTTGCCATCGCCGCCTGTGCCCACAATATCCATCGCACCGGCGGGCGCGTTCACCGCATTGCATTTTTCGCGCATCACCGCGGCAGCGGCGGCGTATTCTTCCACAGTTTCGCCGCGCGTGCGCAGGGCCATCAGCAGGCCACCACATTGTGATGGGGTCGCATCGCCTTCAAACAGGATCTGGAAAGCTTTGCGAGCCTGATCTGCGTTCAAGGGGCCATCAGCTGCGGCGTCGATCAGGGGTTTGAGGGCGTCACTCATGTCTGTGGCTCCGGTCTTATTACTGCGCTCAGGCGGCGGGTTGTTTCACATCGCCCGAGGCAAGCCCCGGAACCGTATCAAGGAAGTTTTTCAACAGCTTATGCCCGTGTTCAGAGGCAATGCTTTCGGGATGAAACTGCACGCCGTGAATGGGAAGCTCCTTGTGACGCAGTCCCATAATTGTGCCATCTTCCAGCCAAGCGTTAGCTTCTAGGCAGTCGGGCAGCGTATCCCGATCAACCACCAAAGAATGGTAGCGGGTCGCGTCAAATGGGCTGGGCAAATCTTTGAAAGCGCCCGTATCATCATGGTGCATTTTGCCCATTTTACCATGTACGATTTCATGACAGCGCACGACATCTCCGCCAAAGGCCTCGCCGATGGTTTGATGGCCAAGACATACGCCAAACAGGGGCAGTTTTGCGTCAGCCGCAGCCAGGGTCAGCGGCAGACAAATGCCCGCATCCTTGGGCGCTTTCGGACCTGGGGACAGCAAAATCGCATCCGCGCCCATACCCATGGCTTCCTGCACGTCCAGCGCGTCATTGCGTTTCACAACAACCTCTGTGCCAAGCTCGCCAAGGTAGTGTACCAGGTTCCAGGTGAAACTGTCATAATTGTCAATCAGCAGCAGCATTTGGCCATATTTCCGTATTTGATGGTAAATGGGGGTGTTCCCCGGAATGTCCCGCGTTATACATGTTCAGAGACAGAGCAAAGGGTCAAGCCCCGGCGACCAGAGCTTCGGCGCAACAGTGGTAAATTCACTGAAATGTGTCGGCTTTCCGTTCCGGGAGACCCGTAGGTTAATCAGTCTGGTGTTCATCCAGTGTTAAGAAACACATAATAATTTGAGGATAACATATGGCACGTGGAATTCTGGCAGGGATGCTGACAGGCGCGGTCGTCGGTGGGACAGGGCTTGGGTTGATTTCCCTGATGGGCGAACTGCCCAAAGATGTGACGGTAACTGAAACAACAGAAGCCGTCGCGACGCAGGAAACGCCTGTTGAACAACCAGAAGTGTCTGAGCCCCCAACACCTGAAGTGCTGGAAGCAGAAATTATTGCCGATGCTGTCGATCAGGATGAAGTCACGGAACCACAGGTTAACACTCCTCAAGATGCTATTGTTATTGCAGATGAAGTTGTCACTGCAGTGGAGGAGGCGATTGCTTCTGATGTTGAAAGCGTTGCGACAGCAGATCAAGATCTAACGTCCGATAAAAACATGCCGACTGCGGATGCCGCAGCAGAGGCGGATATCACGGAACCGGACCAATCTGAAACTATAACAGAAAGTGCGATCCCCGATGGGGCGGAGGGGAACAGCCCTGAGATCTCTCAGGTTGAAGCCGAAAATATTGACCCTGATGTGATTTTCCCAGTGGATGACGGCGCAGTTGAACCTCAGATTGTGCCGGATTTGGAAGTGCCTCTTACTCAAGCTCCGGAAATTCCGGCGATTGAAGTTGCAGAGGTTCCGCCATCGGATGATGCAAATGTTGCTGAAACCCAGGATGCCACACAAGGCAGTGGGATCGGGCAACAGGTTGGATCAGGGTTTTCTGCACCTGCGGGTCGGCTGAGTACGCTTCGCGAAGGCGCAGAAATCAGCAGTGGTGATGTGCCCACGACACCAGGATTGGTCGCAACCCCTGGATTCGGAGGGGCAAGTGGTGATGACATTCAGGGCGATGAGATCACATCAGAACCCAATGCGTTGAAAGACAATGCAATCGCTTTTGAGGTGCCTGCCGGGAAATCTTTGATGGCTGTTATTCTGTTGGATGATGGTGGCACAGAAGCTGCGGAATTGCGCAATCGTCTGGCAGATCTGCCATTTCCGGTGAATGTCGCGGTTGATGCGGCAACACCCCGTGCCGGTGATGATGCCGCGCAGGTGCGCAGTGCAGGGCATGAGGTTCTGACATTGCTTTCTTTGCCAAGAGGGGCGATTCCTTCGGATGTCGAAACAGGCTTCCAAAGCGTGCGTAAATTGGTGCCCGATGCCGTTGCGGTAATTGATAACATTGGTGGGCAGATCGCATCTGATCGTGCGGTTGCAACTCAGCTGTCACTGGCGCTTGCAGAAAGCGGGCATGGACTTGTGTTGTATAATGCGGGCCTGAATACGGCGGCGCAGCTGGCAGGCCGGGCAGGGGTTCCGAACACGCAGGTATTTCGTAACCTTGCGAGTGTTGGGGAAAACGCCCATGCGATACGGCGTATGCTGCAGCGGGCTGAGTTCAAGGCACGCCAAGACGGCGATGTGGTTCTTACCGGCAAGCTGAACGCAGAAACGCTGCGGGCGCTGCAGGAATGGGCCCTTGATGATCGCAGCGGACAGACAGTGCTTGCGCCTGTGTCCGCTGTGCTTTTGCAGCAATAGCAGGCTTTGAGGGCAGGTTTTAGTTTTGGGAAAAATGCACTGCCGAAGAGGATTTGGCAGTGCATTTGATTCGAAAGTGACGCAGATCACGCATCCCGCAACGGCCTAGCGAACAGGCTGTCGAGCAATAAACTGTTTTAAAAGTAAAGGTCTTGTGAGGGTAGGGCAGTGAAGACTGCCCTGTGCCGGATTAACGACCCCAGGTGCGAACCTGACCGCAATCCATATGGACAAAGTTAGAGCTTGAATAGCGACCGACGCCACCTGCAGCGCAGGCTTTTGCAGCGTTAAACATCTGACCGACGGAACGGTTGGAAAGACGCAGATCGGCAGCTTTACCCTGCATATGCAGGGAGTTGCGTGCAACGCCGCGCGAACGCGAACGCAGCATAGCGTTGGTCGCCGGAGAGCGGTAGCCGGACAGCATCAGATAAGGTTCATTAACGTCCAACAGATTATGTGCCGCGGCCATAATATCAATCGTACGCGTGTCCATATTGGTCGCTTCGTCACGACGCCAGTCACGCATGAAGTAATTGATATCCGTCAGTGCTTCGCGGATGTATTCGCCTTCGATCCAGTAAACTGTATCAATGGATTCACCTGTGCGACCGGAATGCATGCGGATCTTGCGAACGTCACCAGCCCCACGCAGGATACCTGCCGCCTTTGAAAAGCTGGGTGCTGCAACTGTAGCTGTCGCAGCAAAAGCCGCGAGAACGCCACGTCGTGTGAATGCAGTGGATTTCGCCTTTGAAATACCAGAAGTCATAATCTTGCCCATCGGCCGTCTGTCCCGTCGTTACCTGCCAAAGCCAAGCACAAAATACCGGTGTCCCCCGGTATCTGCGTTCCATGGCAGTGGATTGGCAGAATTTCATCTCATCCCCAGATGCACGGGTCTTATGACATATTACGAATCATCCGCCAAGACTGGTTTCTGTTACAAGGGTAAAACCCCATAAAACCGGCAAAACTTTGCTTAAATGACACGATTTTAAGGTTTTTCCCCGTATTTTCAGCCTTGTCAGTATAGCTGCCGGATAAAATAAGATGCTGTCTGAGAAGTGATTGGACAGCATCGCTTCCATCTACCAGGTTTTTCGCGCATATAGCGGTAGTCTGCGTAAGGGTCTTACAGGGGTTCAGGAATGACACTTTTACTTAATCGATTTCGCATAACGCGTGCATTTGTTTTTATGTGTGCTGTTGTGCTTGCAGCCGGGCTTGGGGCTTCTGATGCATCTGCACAGAATACAGCCTTCCGTCAGGCGGTTGCCGAAGCCGCTTCGGGGAATGAAGCGCTTGCGGAATTTTACCGTACACGAAATTACGAAGCCGTCTGGACAGGCCGTGCTGGCCGAGATCGTTCCCGCCGCCGCGCCTTTCTGAGTGCGCTTGCAAAAGCAGGGGACCACGGCTTGCCGGTTGCCCGCTATAACCCGGAAGAAATTCGTTCCATGCTGCGTGCTGCCCGTTCGCCCCGTGAACGTGGTCTTGCCGAGGTGAAACTTTCCGAGATGTATATCACTTGGGCGACAGATCTGCGGTCTGGTGTTATTCGTAACCCACGTCGTATTGACGATGGTATCGTGCGTGAGATTGCGCGCCCTGCGCCTGCGTCTCTGATGAATGCATTGGTTGAAAGTTCCCCAAATGCGTTGTTCCGCAGCTTTGCGCCACGCACCCCGGAATACACGCGTTTGATGGAAGAAAAGACCCGCTTTGAACGCTTGCTGGCCCGTGGTGGCTGGGGGGCGACAGTTCCGGGTTCTAAATATGAACCAGGTGCAAGCGGTGCAGGTGTTGTTGCGCTGCGTGATCGTCTGATTGCGATGGGGTATATCCGTCGTTCCAACACGCAAACCTATGATGGAACCATTCAGGCCGCAGTTCAGCAGTTTCAGATTGATCACGGTCTGAACCCTGATGGCGTTGCGGGCGAAGGCACTTTGCGTGAAATTAATACCCCGGCCGCAAACCGACTGGCGTCTATTGTTGTTGCAATGGAACGTGAACGCTGGGTGAATCAGGAACGTGGCAGCCGTCATGTTCTGGTTAATATCCCGGATTTTCAAGCGCAGATCATTGATAATGGTCAGGTGACATTTCAGACACGTTCCGTGGTTGGTGCCAATGACAGCGATCGTCGTACGCCAGAGTTCTCGGATACTATGGAACACATGGTCATCAACCCAACCTGGAATGTTCCGCGTTCGATCGCTGTGAAAGAATATCTGCCGATGATGCAGCGTAATCCGGGTGCTGCCGGTCATTTGCGCCTGGTGAACGCTTCGGGGCAGACAGTGGATCGTGCGGGCATTGATTTCAGCCAATATAATGAACGGACATTCCCGTTTAATCTGAAACAGCCTCCTTCACGTCGCAACGCGCTGGGGCTTGTGAAATTCATGTTCCCAAACCGCTACAACATCTATTTGCATGATACGCCGGCGAAAAACCTGTTTTCACGCGAAACCCGTGCGTTTTCTCATGGCTGTATTCGTCTGAATGACCCGTTTGATTTTGCCTATGCATTGCTTGCACCACAGGTGAGCAATCCAGAATCTTACTTTCAAGAACGCCTTGCAAGTGGAAATGAACGTGTTGTGCCGCTGGCGACACCTGTTCCTGTGCACCTGATCTACCGGACTGCGGTCACGCAACCACGTGGCAAGATCAACTTCCGTCGCGATATTTATGGCCGTGATGCGAAGATCTGGGATCATCTGAAAAATGCCGGGGTGGAATTGCGGGCGCGACGCGGGTAAACCTGTTCCCAAAGGGCGGCTGTTTCGCCCAGAGGGATCAGAATGCGTCATACAGTAAAAGATATTGCAACAGCGCTGGGGCTTGAAGCCGCCGGCGCTGTTTCTTTTGAAATCACCCATGCGGCAGAGCCTGTTGGCGCGGACTCTGATGCGCTGGCGCTGGCGATGAACCCTGCATATGCAGAAGGTCTGGCACAGGGAGAGGCACAGGTTGCCATGCTCTGGGAAGGGGCCGATTGGCAGGCGCTGGGGCTAAAGGCTGCAATTTTTGCACCACGTCCGCGATTTGCCATGTCTGGACTGACGCAAATGCTGGATCATGGATTGGGCCTTGCGCCGGGCATCCATGCGACCGCTGTGATTGCTTCCACTGCCCGGATCGGGGCTGGCGCGGCGATTGGGCCCTTTGTTGTGATCAATGCTGGTGTGGTGATCGGCGAAAATGCGCAGATCGCCAGCCATGTTTCAGTGGGGCGAAATAGCACCATCGGTGAGAGTTGCTTGATTCACCCTGGTGTGCGTATCGGATCCAATGTGCGTATTGGGGATCGTTTCATTGCCCAGGCGGGCGGTGCGATTGGCACGGATGGGTTTTCATTTGTGACCCCTGAAAAATCCGGCGTTGAAAAAGCACGCGAAAGCCTTGGCGATCAGGGCGAAGTCGCGAATGACGGGCAGGGTCAGGCTTGGATTCGCATTCATTCCCTTGGCGGTGTGGAAATCGGTGACGATGTGGAAACTGGTGGCAATGTTACGATTGATTCCGGAACGATCCGCGCAACACGTATTGGTCGCGGCACGAAACTAGATAATCAGGTGCATCTGGGACATAACGTGCAAGTAGGCGAAGACTGTCTGCTGTGCGGTCAGGTCGGCATTGCCGGATCCACCAGAATTGGCAATCGTGTGGTTATGGGGGGACAATGTGGTGCCTCTGATAACATTTTTATTGGCGATGATGTGGTGGCTGGTGGTGCCTCTAAGATCTTCACCAAAGTGCCAGCTGGCCGTGTGATCCTTGGGTCTCCTGCGGTGAAAATGGAAACTCAGGTTGAAATCAACAAAAGCTTGCGACGTTTGCCGCGGGCGTTGAAACAACTGGCCGAACTGAAGGCTGAATTTAAATCGGCCTTTGGATCTGATGTTCAAGAAACTGTTTCAAAAAGCGACGAAAAGAAGTAGATCTGCGTCAATGAAATCTGAGGTTCAGAATATGTCTGAGAGTATCGAAAAAAAAGTAATTGAAATCATTGCGGAACAGGCGGTTCTCGAAGTTTCAGATGTCTCGGCGACGTCTACTTTGGAAGAGTTGGGGATCGACAGTCTTGGGTTGGTCGAAAGCATTTTCGCCATTGAAGAAGCTTTTGACATCCAGGTGCCGTACAACGCCAATGAACCTTCGGAAAGTGATTTTGATATCTCTTCTGTTGCCTCTATCACCAAAGCCGTAACCGCACTTGTTGCAGAGCAATCATAGATCATGAAACGCGTTGTGATCACGGGTCAGGGGACGATTAATTCGCTTGGGCGATCTGTTGCTGAGACTCTGGAAGGATTTCGGGAAGGCCGTTGCGGCATTTCAGATTTAGAATTTCAGGATGTGGATCGCCTGTCGATTAAGATCGGCGGGCAGGTCAAAAATTATGATCCTGAGACTGAATTTAATCGCCAGCAAATCGCCTTATATGATCGCTATACCCAGTTCACCATGCTTGCCGCGCGGGAGGCGTTGACGCAATGCGGGCTGACCTTCGGGGGTGAACTTGCGGAACGATCCGGCGTTGTTTTAGGCACGTCGGGTGGCGGGATGCAGACCCTGGATGAAAACTACCGGACTGTTTATGAAGAAGGTAAAAACCGGGTGCATCCGTTTGTCGTGCCCAAGCTGATGAACAACGCGGCTGCCAGCCATGTTAGCATGAAATACAATCTCAAAGGCCCAAGTTTCACCGTCGCAAGCGCCTGTGCTTCGTCAAATCATGCGATGGGTCAAGCCTTCCAGATGATCCGTACAGGCATGTGTGATGTCATGGTAACCGGTGGATCAGAAAGCATGTTGTGTTTTGGTGGCGTGAAGGCATGGGAAGGGCTGCGCGTGATGTCACGCGATGCCTGTCGCCCATTTTCACTGGGGCGTAACGGCATGGTTCAGGGCGAAGGTGCGGGGGTGTTTGTCTTTGAAGAATACGAACATGCAAAAGCACGCGGTGCCGAAATTCTGGCGGAAGTCATTGGCTTTGCGATGACATCTGATGCATCTGATATTGTTATGCCTTCCAAACAAGGAGCAGCACGTGCGATTTCGGGGGCCATGCGTGATGCGCGTCTTAATCCGGAAGATGTGTGTTACATCAATGCCCACGGCACGGGCACCGCAGCCAATGACAAGACTGAATGTGCAGCCGTCGCGGATGTGTTTGGCACCCATGCGGATCACTTGATGATGTCGTCGACCAAGTCCATGCATGGCCATCTGATTGGTGGTACTGGGGCTGTGGAACTTCTCGCCTGTATCATGGCGCTGCGGGAGGGCGTGATTGCCCCGACCATCGGATATGAAGAGGCAGATCCGGAATGCGCGCTAGATGTCGTGCCCAATGTGGCCCGGGATGCCAATGTGGAGGTGGTGCTTTCTAATGCGTTTGCCTTTGGCGGGCTGAATGCGGTCCTTGCTTTGCGCAAAGCCCCTTAATAAGTACGTGGGTTTTCGTTCGTAATCTTCTGATGTCTCCGGACATTACGAAACCAGTATATTCCAAGGGATAGTGTGCAAAACACTGTGATTGCAGGTAGAAAAAACATCACATAGACGACCAGGCCGAGATCAACTGGGGGATTTGTGTCATGTCCAATCATGGCGAATCCGTGAAAAATTGCGAAAGCAGCCGATATAACAAGAAACCAGCCCGGACGGCGTTTTTTGAACAGAAGATGAAGGGCAAATAGTGCCGTTACCGGTAGGCTGAAAAATAGTAACACTTCACCAATTTGCTCAAGACTACCCGACATTGAACGACCTCACAAAAAAACGCCACCTCAACTAGAGATGGCGTTTTCTCATTTACTTTCAAGGCTTATTGCGCAGCAGGTACTGGAATTCCGTTATAGGCCGCAGTGAAGCCGGTCAGGGACAGAGGCAGATCAAGGCGTTGATCTGGTGCCGCAGCTGGAACAATGGTTACAACCGCATCCGCGCCGTTTTTGAATCGGTTGATGACGTCCTGGGTAAAGCCAACCCGGGCAAAACAGCCCTGTGCATCACAGGTTGTAAACTGGTAACCCAATGGGCTGCTGCCATCGACAGAAATACGCACACCATCCGGCAGATGTGTGCCCAGTGGAACTGCGATCAGGCCACCTGCGACGGCCTGGCGACCTTCTGGCAGGCGGAACATGGTCAGTTCAGCCACTGCACCACCTTCAGGGTTCAGAAGGGTCACATTCAGCTGGCAGGGTTCTTCTTCAGGCGTTGCCGCACGTACACAACGCAGATCCCATTCACCGTTCTTTTCGCGGGAATAGACTTCTGGTGCAACAGGAGTGCCGGTCGGGTATTCTTCCTGAACGGCAGCTTCCTGTGCTGCGGCGGCAGCTTCGGCTTCTGCGGCGGCGTCTTCAGTGGTTGTTTCCTGGGCAAAGGCCTGGGTACTGAGTGCGGCCGCAAGTCCGAGGGCTGCAAATTGCGTAAAATAAGATTTCATCTGGCACTACTCCATAGATTAACCTGCCTCTAACATGTGGTGGGGCGGTTGTCAGGTCGGAAACGTGAAGAGAATAAAAAACCAGGCAAGCCATTGCCTGAATCGGGAAAAAAGAAAAAGGGTCACTTAAAGGACCCTTTTTCCATTCTCTCTCCCTGTCGGACTGGCCGACTTATTATTGAGGAAAACCTAGTCTGTGCCCGGGAGTGGGTCAACAGTGAATCTGTAAGAATTTGTTATATTTCGGGATTGCCACATTTTATTCCGGATGATGCAGGAAGTTTATTTGCAATCCTTTGCGAGAAAAAAATGGTCGTGCACAAAGGCACGACCAGTCTAACAGGGAGGAAGTAGCCGGATGGACGAGGACCGGCCATCCGAACTGAAACTGATACTGGCATGAAAGTGTTAAAAGAGTATTTTCAAGTGAAACGCAGGGTAAAAGGAATCAGAAATGATCAGTGACCGGATTTTTACGGGAGGAGGGGGCGAAGATTATGCACAGCCTCAGGATCTGCTTCTCAAATATGCAAACCGTCACGGGCTGGTCGCCGGGGCGACGGGTACCGGGAAAACTGTGACCCTGCAAATTCTCGCAGAAAGCTTTTCAGCACAGGGGGTTCCAGTTTTCCTGTCTGACGTCAAAGGTGATATATCTGGGCTTGCGAAAGCTGGGTCTTCTGATTCCAAACTGCATGATGCTTTCCTTTCTAGGGCTGAAAAAATTGGTTTTTCAGATTTCAGTTACAGTGCATTTCCAACGGTGTTCTGGGATTTGTTTGGGGAACAGGGGCATCCGGTGCGCACGACGGTTGCCGAGATGGGGCCGCTTCTGATTGCACGCCTGCTGGAATTGACCGAAGCGCAGGAAGGGATTCTCAACATTGCGTTTCGTGTGTCAGATGAACAGGGGCTTCCGCTATTGGATCTGAAGGATCTGCAGGCCATTTTAGTGTGGGTGGGCGAAAACGCCAAAGAACTATCCCTACGGTATGGCAATGTCGGGGCGTCCTCTGTTGGAGCCATTCAAAGACGATTACTGGTGCTGGAAAATCAGGGCGGGGCTGATCTTTTTGGCGAACCGGCGCTGGCATTGACTGACCTAATGCAGATCTCTGCAGATGGACGCGGCCATGTGAATATCCTTGCCGCAGATAAACTGATGGGGTCACCACGCCTTTATGCGACGTTTCTTCTATGGCTGTTGTCTGAACTTTTCGAAGAGCTTCCCGAAGTTGGCGATCCAGACAAACCTAAGTTGGTTTTCTTTTTTGACGAAGCACATCTTCTGTTTGAAGGTGCACCTAAGGCGTTGGTAGACAAAGTAGAACAGGTCGCACGGTTGATCCGTTCCAAAGGCGTTGGCGTGTATTTTATCACTCAAAATCCTGCAGATGTACCGGAAGATATTCTAGGGCAGCTGGGCAATCGGGTGCAGCATGCGTTGCGCGCGTTCACGGCACGGGATCGCAAGGCGCTGAAGCTTGCGGCGGAAACATACCGAGACAATCCGCGTTTTGAAATTGAAGATGCAATTCGTGAAGTTGGGGTAGGTGAGGCTGTGACATCGTATCTGGAACGTAAAGGTGTTCCAGGAGTGGCCGAACGCACATTGATCCGCCCGCCATCGTCGCAATTGGGACCGATCACGAAGGCAGAACGGGATGCGTTTCTGAAAACGTCGCCGTTGGCCGGAAAATATGAAACGCGCCTTGATCGCAACAGCGCATTTGAAATGCTAAGAGCACGATCCGACCAGGCCGCCGCAGATGCAGAACAATCTGAACTGCGCGAGGAAGAGGTATCCGTCGCAGAACGGGAATTTCGCGCCGCGCGACGTTATTCCGGAAAAACTGTAGGGCGTTCTTCGTCTCGTGTCCGAAGTTCACGGACATCCAGATCCCGCGAAAAAGACTGGGGCGAATCGATTACCTCAATGTTGAAGAAAGAACTGACAGGCACCACCGGGCGCCGCATCGTCCGAGGGATTTTGGGAGGCTTGTTTAAGGGGCGTTAGATTTTTGTTGCCCGCCAAATAGGGGGTTGGCGGGCACGATCTGACAAAGTCGTGCGAATTAGGACATGGCGGTTTTCGCTATGTCAGAAAAAGGCCGCGCACAGCGCCCCGTTCATGCCAGTATCTGCTGGCAGGTTGGGTTTCATAGACGCCCCCTTAAAACTGCACTGTGTCTTTCATTGCAGCCGCCCGGGTTTTCTAAGGAAAGCTTGCGCGATCCATTTTGGAATTACATTTCAAACGCGGCCAAGTTGCGTTGAATTCACGCGTTCTGATTGCTACGGGCATTTGTCGTTTTCATGATATTTTTTGTGATCCCGAAGCTGCCCGGCATAAAATACTTCGCCGGGCAAAGCGGTTTCAGCGCTTAGTTTGCGTGCATTGCATCAATAGCAACCTGTGCGCAGGCGGTGTCATTTTCGACACTGCTGCCCACAACACCAATTGCACCGACCAATACGCCGTCAGTGCTTGTGATGGGCAGGCCACCACCAACTGTCAGCAGTCCGGGCAGGGCGCGGAACTGCGGTTTATCGGCGATGTATGTTTCGATGTCGGTGGTAGGCATACCCCAGGCCAGAGCCGATGATGCTTTAAGGCCGGAAGCCGTGTAGGTAAACGGCAAAGCCTGTGTCATGCGGGTTGTTGCAAGTGGGTTGTCACCACGGTCGACCACTGTGATTGACATATTCCAATCATTTTCGGCTGCCAGCGCAACGCATGCAGAAACGCCTTTCGCAACAGCGTCGTAAGTCAGGATCTCACGGGTTTCAGAGGTTGCGGAAAGGGTTGTTGCCAGAAGTGTGGCAGCAGCGAAAAAGATGTTCTTCATGTGTATCATCCTCAGAGAAATAGAAATTCAGATACGAAACGCATCTGCGCTGTTGCTATGTCTGAGGACGTCGAAGGCCCAATCACGAGATTGTGTTACGTTGGGTAAAGGCGGAGATTTGCCTGTGCGGTTTTCAGATACCCGCCAGCATCCGCGAAATTTTCACGGCGTAACGATCTGTCATGCCGGATGTGTAATCGGCCATGACGTGCAGGGCTGTGTAACTGTCGGTGATGTCACGCAGGTCCAGTTCTACGGCGCGGGCCAATTGGGTTTCATAATCGCCCAGATGATCCAGATCCCAGTTCTTCGCGTGAAGGTCTGTGAAGACGGGCAGGATGCCATCCAGAACATTGTGGATCGTGGCGCGACCGGAAACCTCAAGTTTGGTTTTGCGCGGGGCGGTGAAAAGTTGGGTATTCGCAAGCTTTTTGATCGCGGCGAATTCTTCGGCTTTGGTGGATTCCTCGACAAGTCCAGAGGTAAAGCTGCCGGACATGATGGCATCGTAATGGGTTTTGAAAGCTTCAACACAGGCGGCAACACCGCCGCCAATGGCCAGGGCGCGCAGGTGGGCGATATGTTCAGCACGGGTGCTGTCGTCGCTGCGGTCGGTTGAGAACTGCGACAGGGGCGCGAGCAGGGCTTTCACATTGTCATAGCTGAGATCACCGGAGGTAAAAGCATCTTCCAAATCAACGATATTGTAGCAGATGTCGTCGGCAGCTTCGACCAGGAAGACCAGCGGGTGGCGCCGATACCAGCAGTTTTTATCCGTGCCCTCAGAGATCAGGCCAAGGGTGTTAGCGACCTTGTGGAAATGTTCCGCCTCTGAATGAAAGACGCCGAATTTCTTAAGGCCACAGTAATGATTGTCTGCGGATTTCTCCGCAATCTGTACATCCGCGGTGACAGGGTATTTTGTGAAAGCCCCAAGAACCCCATGCGACAGACGCATGCCACCGTCATTGCGATACATTTCTAGGCGCGAAATAATGCGAAAACCCTGGGCGTTGCCTTCGAAATCAATGAACTCGGGTTTCAGGTGACGCGCGAGATCCGTGAACAGGGGCGCGGCAGTTTCAAACTGCTTTGCAAACCAGGCCCCGATCGCGTTTTCACCAGAATGTCCAAAAGGCGGGTTGCCGATGTCATGGGCCAGGCACGCGGCTTGTATCATACCCGCGATGGTATGGCGCTCGCCTGCAGCAATATGCCCTTCATCTTCCAGCCATTGCCCAATGCCCATACCAAGCGACCGTCCCACGCTTGCGGTTTCCACGGAATGGATCAGCCGGTGATGAATGTGATCATGGTCGTGCAGGGGGTGAACTTGGGTTTTGTTCGCAAGACGCCGGAAGGGGGCGGAAAAGGAAATGCGATCTGCGTCGATGATATAGGGTTCTCGGCGAATGCCTTTCTGATCCTTCGGCTCAGCGCCATTGCGGCCCGCGTGAAGAAGTTGCGCCCAGTTCATCATTCTAATGTCTTTCATCTGCGTAAGAAAAAAGCGCCCGCGGTGGGGCGCTTTGAAATGGCTCAGTCTTTGCCCCGGTATGGTTCGACATATTGCAGGGCCATGTCCCAGGGGAAAAAGATCCATGTGTCCTGAGAAACCTCAGTGATGAACGTATCCACCTGTGGGCGGCCTTTGGGTTTGGCATAGACCGTAGCGAAATGCGCCTTTGGGTACATGGCGCGCACGACTTCCAAGGTTTTGCCGCTGTCGACCAGATCGTCGATGATCAGAACGCCTTCGCCGTCGCCCATCAATTCCGCATCAGGTGCTTTTAGCACCTGCGCGTCTGACTGAGATTGATGGTCATAGGATTTGATAGAGATCGTATCCACTGTGCGGATGTCCAGCTCTCGTGCCATGATCATTGCAGGGGCCATGCCACCACGTGTGATCGCAACGCAGGCACGCCATGCGCCATCATCCGGGCCTTTGCCATCCAGTCGCCATGCCAGCGCACGGGAATCACGGTGGATCTGGTCCCAGCTGATGTGGAAACCTTTTTCATGTGGCAGGCGATGGTCGCTCATGGCTGTGTCCTTAATAACTGAGGGCGGCAGATGATTTGAAGTGTCTTAACGTCTGTGCCCTGGTTTTGTCGAGAGTGGATGCGTCTCAGGTTGTGGCGATCTTAATGCCAAGAGCCGCGAGAAGCCCGCCGAAGATACGGTCAATGATGTGTTTCATGCGCAGATAAGCTTTGCGTGTGCGTTCCAGAGAAAACAGACGCGCAACAAATGTATTCCATGTGAACTCTACGCAAAAGATCACAAAGAGCAGAGCAAAGACCGACAGATTCGTTGCATCAGAAGGTAGGGTGCCGATGAAGACAGCACCAAAGAATACCGCAGGTTTTGGATTGGCCAGCTGAGTGGCAAAACCAAGACGAAAAGCCCTAAACGGCGTCAGAGAGGTCGGGGTTTCTGCATCATCTGTGACCGGATCACTTGCGTGGCGCCACATTTTTATAGCCATCCATATGAGATAAGCCGCCCCAATGATCTTCAGCGCGATCAGCAATGCGGGGGCGTAGTCAAACAATAGCGACAAGCCAAAGACGGCCGCAATTGCCCAGAACACAGCACCGGCCCCGATGCCAACCGCAAGGGCAGCACCGGTGCGTAATCCCTGCTGCAACCCGATGCGGGCGGCCATCAGTACGGCAGGGCCGGGACTGACTGCTGCCATTGTGCAAAGCAGGGCTGCGGCAAGGAATGCGGTGAGTGTCATATATAGCGCTTACTTTTTGCTGGCGTCGATGTCAGGCGCATCAACCGCCTTCATGCCAACCACATGATAGCCCGCATCCACGTGCAGGTTTTCACCGGTAACACCAGAACCAAGATCAGACAGCAGATAAACGGCTGATTTACCGACTTCTTCCTGGGTTACGTTGCGACGCAGAGGCGAATTCAGTTCGTTCCATTTCATGATATAGCGGAAGTCGCCGATACCAGATGCAGCAAGCGTTTTGATCGGACCCGCGGAAATCGCGTTTACACGAATGCCGTCTTTACCCAGATCTTCGGCCAAATATTTTACAGAAGCCTCAAGCGCAGCTTTTGCAACACCCATGACATTATAATGTGGCATAACCTGTTCCGCACCATAATAGGTGAGGGTGATCATGGATCCACCATCCGTCATCAGTTTTGCGGCACGCTGTGCAACGGCCGTGAAGGAATAAACCGAAACATCCATAGTCATACGGAAGTTTTCAGGGCTTGTGTCTACATAACGGCCGCGTAGTTCGTTTTTGTCAGAGAAGCCGATGGCATGCACGATAAAGTCCAGCTTGCCCCATTTTTCTTCGATCTCAGCAAAGGCAGCATCCATGGATGCCGCATCTGATACGTCACAGTCGATCAGCGTATCAACGCCCATGCTTTCAGCCAGCGGTACAACGCGCTTTTTGAACGCATCACCAAGATATGAGAACGCCAGTTCCGCACCTTGCTCCGCACAGGCCTGCGCAATGCCCCATGCAATAGATTTGTCATTGGCGAGCCCCATAATCAGGCCGCGTTTACCTTCCATAAGTCCTGCCGACATATTATCCCCCGGGATGTGTGGTTTTCTGTTTGAATTCTCTAGGCGATTGAGGCTCTTGCTTCAACCCAATGTCTGTAGAAGGGGGGATACACACAGATAAATTCCTGAATAAGTTGTAATTGTTGATTTTAATGCAATCTCAGGTGTGTTAAATGCGTCAAGTACAATTGTTGTTAACGTTGTCAACTAAAAAAGATAGTAAAATACCTGTCGACAAGGCCAGGTTGCGTTCTCATGCACCTAAAGATATCGCTTAGCATGAGGAAGAAAGTAAGAGGTTGAAATGACGGAGAGATCCGGGATTTTTGGAGGAGACGATCCGTTTGAGATTGTGAGGCGCTGGATGGGTGAGGCTCAGGACAGTGAGCCAAACGATCCAAATGCGATCGCACTGGCAACGGTTAACTCTCTGGGGATGCCGGACGTGCGTATGGTTCTGCTTAAAGATGTAGAAGATGATGCATTTGTGTTCTATACGAACTATAGCAGCCAGAAGGCGCAGGAAATCGCAGAAACGGGGACAGCGGCATTTGTAATGCACTGGAAGTCTCTGCGCCGACAGATTCGTGTACGTGGGCATGTGACGAAAGAGGATGGGGAAAAGGCAGATGCCTATTTCGCTTCTCGATCATTGCAAAGCCGCCTGGGGGCTTGGGCCTCACGGCAGTCTCAGCCTCTCAAATCGCGCACGGCTTTGATGGCGCAGGTGGCGAAGGTAACTGCGAAACTTGGAACAGCGCCAAAACGGCCAGAATTCTGGGGCGGGTACCGGATTGTACCAACCGAGATCGAGTTCTGGGCAGATGGGGCGTTTCGCATGCATGACAGATTCGTCTGGAAGCGCAGCACCGTGAGTGACGACTGGCAGATATTAAGGCTTAACCCCTGATTTTCACGTAACGTGAACTGCAAAAAAATATAAGGAAACCAAGTTTTTCCCTTGCAATATAGACGCGAGATGCCTCAAATCGCGGCGTGAGGATGAGAAACATTTATAAAAGTGTTGTGGGATGACCGAAATTAATGAACAGGACGAAATAGTCCTAGGGAAAGTCAAATGGTTCGACCCCGTAAAGGGGTTTGGATTTGTTGTGTCCGAGCTTGGAGGGCCTGACATTTTGCTTCACGCAAATGTGTTGCGGAACTTTGGACAAAGCTCGGTTGCCGATGCGGCAGGGGTGCAGATACGCATTCAGAAAACTGCACGTGGGGTTCAGGCAACTGAGGTGCTCTCTATTGCACCACCTGAAACAGATTCTTTTACTGAGTTAGAAGACGAAGAATTTCTAAACCTAGTTGGTATGGAAGAAACACCTCTGGAACCGGCCCGTGTGAAATGGTTCGATAAGGTCAAAGGCTTTGGTTTTGCTAATGTTTTTGGTCGACCAGAAGATGTGTTTATTCACGTCGAAATACTCAGACGATCAGGTCTTGCGGACCTGCAATCCGGTGAAGCAGTCGGATTAAGAGTGATCGATGGGAAGCGTGGCCGTATGGCGACGATCGTTTCCAGCTGGGAGGCCGCGTTGCATGACACGGTGACTGAAGGCTGATCTTTAATTGACGCATGCGTCATTGAGTAGTTCGTTCTTTCACGTATTCTGGGATAAATGGCATTTACAAATAATAATGGATGGCCCCATGCGCGAACAACGATGTAAAAAAAATGTGGAAACATTAAAGAAGCAGTCTGATATTCGGGCTGCTTTTTTGCTGTCTGCATTTGTGTTTGGCTCTGGTTTATTTTGGGGCACGGAGACGATGTCGTCTCCAGTTGATTCTGTCGGCGGTGATTCTACGCTGAGTATTTCAACTGAATGTGGCGAAAATATTGTCTGGTTGCGTGGCGAATGGGGCACAGTTCGGTTTCGCGTCGAAATTGCGGATGAACCAGAGGAACAACAGCAGGGTTTGATGCATCGCGAAAGCATGCCTACATCGGCCGGAATGTTGTTTGTGTATCCGGATGCACGCCCTGCGAGCTTCTGGATGGCCAATACACTTATCCCACTTGATATGTTATTCTTTGATGTCTCTGGACAGCTGATCAATTTACATGAAAATGCTGTGCCTCTGGATCGGTCTCCGATCTTTGGTGGGAATGAAGTCAAAGCCGTATTGGAAATCAACGGCGGCCTTTCGCGAAATCTGGGTCTTTTTCCGACTCGCGAGGGGGCAGCCCTGCCAACCGAAATTGCACATCCCAGCTTTGAAAATGACCTTGCGGTATTTCCCTGCGCGGTGCGCTGATCAAAATACCGTTGTTTGTCAGATCTAAGTAGGCAACCTGAGAAAACTCAAAATTTTTGTCAGTTTTTGTATTTTCGCTCTTTTCTTCCTCGGTCACAGACTGTAGTCAGAGCGCAAGTCGGGGCGTAGCGCAGCCTGGTAGCGCGACGGTTTTGGGTACCGTAGGTCGCAAGTTCGAATCTTGCCGTCCCGACCAACTTCAAGAAAATTGTGATGAAGAGCATAGCACCTGCCAGAGCAGGCATTGCGTTTTTGGTGATCAGTTTCAGTCGATTCTGGGACGTGAAACTGCAGAAATTTACATTTTTGTCTGTTCGGCCCAAACCGCAGAAGAAGGTTATCAAATGGTTAAGTTTCTGTGAAATTAGGAAAAATATAAATATCTTCGGATATCGCCCTAGTGAATACAGAATCAGATTTCTTCAACTTGCCCTCGATCTGTTTATCGAAATGCAAAGCTGCTGTTTAACAAGTGCCGCTAAGTCTGCTGATAAAAAGAGATTTCGCATCTTGCGACTTTGATGCCAAATCCTAACCTTGTCAGTCGTCATAGATTTCTGATGGTTTTTCTGTTGGTGGAATTACGCCGGTCAACCCGTGTTGACCTCAATCTGCATAAATTTATTCGTTGACCGGGGCAGCCTTCCTACGTCAGTTTGTGCTTATCGGAAAAATGGCCACCAGATGCAGTGTATTTTTGCGAACATGTATATGTTCGACTACGCTGGTGAAATAATAAACGATCTGGGACAGTTAACGATTTTTCACCCATTTGAGTGAAATTTAGCGCGTTTTCGCGCCTAATTTGCTGAGCCACATGTCTGCCTGATTTTCGACAGCGTTCGCTAAGCTTGGGGAGCTTACCCAAGAGGAACGTTCTGAGAGAAATAAATCGAGCCAGGGGGCAGGTACCAAGATGAAAATTGAGCGCAACTTTACAGAAACCGGACGTGATGCATATGCGGCGCTGGATTTCAGCAGAACCACGTCAGAGATCCGTAACCCGGACGGCACAATTGTGTTTCGGCTTGATGACATCGAAGTGCCCGCAAGCTGGAGCCAGGTTGCATCGGATGTGATAGCGCAAAAATATTTTCGAAAAGCAGGCGTTCCAGCGGCCTTAAAAAAAGTACGCGAAAAGGATGTCCCTGAATTTCTTTGGCGCTCGGTACCTGATGATGCCGCACTGGCGAAATTGCCTGAAGAAGATCGTATTGGCGGTGAAACGTCGGCCAAACAAGTGTTTGATCGTTTGGCGGGCGCCTGGGCCTATTGGGGCTGGAAAGGGGGCTATTTCAGCTGTGAAGATGATGCGCGCGCCTATTTTGATGAGATGCGCTATATGCTGGCGACCCAGCGCGCCGCGCCAAACAGTCCGCAATGGTTCAATACGGGGTTACATTGGGCTTACGGAATCGATGGTCCAGGGCAGGGACATTACTATGTTGATTACAAATCTGGCAAGCTGACCAAATCTAAATCCTCTTACGAGCATCCCCAGCCGCACGCTTGCTTCATTCAGTCCGTGAAGGATGATCTGGTCTCTGATGGCGGGATCATGGATCTTTGGGTGCGCGAAGCGCGTCTGTTTAAATATGGCTCCGGCACGGGAACAAACTTCAGCTCTCTGCGGGCGGCGAACGAACCGCTTTCCGGCGGTGGTAAATCTTCTGGCCTGATGGGCTTTCTGAAAATCGGTGATCGTGCGGCCGGTGCGATCAAATCCGGCGGCACCACACGACGCGCGGCAAAGATGGTGATCATCGATGCGGATCACCCGGATATTGAAGAATTCATCAACTGGAAAGTGCTTGAGGAACAAAAAGTTGCCTCTATCGTAGCTGGTTCCAAGATGCATGAAAAATGCCTGAATGCGATCTTTGCGGCGATCAAATCCTGGGATGGTAAAGTTGAAGACGCCTATGATCCGAAGGTGAATGCCGGGCTGAAAGCAGCCTTGCGCGAAAGCAAGAAAAACGCGATCCCTGAAACCTATGTGAAACGCGTTCTGGATTACGCGCGCCAGGGCTATGACAGCATTGAATTCCCAACCTATGACACCGACTGGGATTCAGAAGCCTATGCGTCGGTCTCAGGCCAGAATTCCAACAACTCGATCCGTGTGACCGATGCCTTCCTGAAGGCGGTTGAGGATGACAATGACTGGAACCTGACGAACCGCACCGACGGCAAGACCGTGAAAACCATCAAAGCCCGCGATCTGTGGGAACAGGTGGGTCATGCGGCTTGGGCCTGTGCGGATCCAGGTATTCAGTTTCATGACACTGTGAACGCTTGGCACACCTGCCCGGAGGACGGTGAAATTCGTGGGTCTAACCCGTGTTCTGAATATATGTTCCTGGATGACACCGCCTGTAATCTGGCATCCATGAATCTGCTGACTTTCTATAAAGATGGCCTGTTTAATGCGCGGGATTATATGCATGCGACGCGTCTGTGGACTGTCACGCTGGAAATCTCTGTAACCATGGCGCAGTTTCCAAGCCAGGAGATCGCGCAGCGCAGTTATGATTACCGGACGCTTGGCCTAGGTTATGCCAATATCGGCGGTCTTCTGATGAACATGGGTTTGGGATATGACAGTGCTGCCGGGCGTTCACTGGGGGCAGCTCTGACGGCGATCATGACAGGTGTTTCTTATGCTACATCTGCCGAGATGGCAGGCGAACTAGGGGCGTTTTCCCGCTATGCAGAAAACAAAACCCATATGCTGCGTGTGATCGAAAATCACCGGAATGCGGCCTATGGTAAAAGCAATGGCTATAAGGGGTTAGAGGTTAAACCTGTTCCGCTGGATCACGGTAATTGCCCCATCGAAGAACTGGTGGAACTGGCCAAGGCATCCTGGGATCAGGCGCTGGACCTAGGAAAAAAGCACGGCTATCGCAATGCGCAGACCTCTGTGATTGCCCCAACCGGCACCATTGGCCTGGTGATGGATTGTGACACCACCGGGATTGAGCCCGACTTTGCGCTGGTGAAGTTTAAAAAACTGGCCGGTGGCGGTTATTTCAAGATCATCAACCAGTCCGTGCCGGCAGCCCTTGAAAAACTAGGGTATGGATCAGCGCAGATTGAGGAAATCATTAGCTATGCCGTGGGGCATGCAAGCCTTGGCAACGCACCGGTGATCAACGCAACTGCCCTAATCGGCCATGGATTTGGCCCGACTGAGCTGGATAAAATCGATCAGGCGCTGGAAACCGCTTTTGATATTCGCTTTGTCTTTAATCAATGGACTCTGGGCGAAGAATTCTGCCAGAGAACACTGGGAATTCCAGCAGCGAAATTGAATGATCCTGGCTTTGATCTGCTGCGCCATCTGGGATTTTCGCGCAAAGATATCGAAGCCGCAAATGATCATGTCTGCGGTGCGATGACACTTGAAGATGCGCCGCATCTTAAAGAAGAACATTACCATATTTTTGATTGTGCAAACCCCTGTGGTAAAAAGGGAAAACGCTTCCTGTCGGTGGAAAGCCATATCCATATGATGGCAGCGGCCCAAAGCTTTATTTCAGGTGCGATCTCTAAGACCATCAACATGCCAAATGACGCCACAATTGAGGATTGTCAGAAAGCCTATGAGCTGTCCTGGAGCCTAGGCGTGAAAGCCAATGCGCTGTATCGCGATGGATCTAAGCTGTCGCAACCTTTGGCGGCGGCTCTGGTTGAGGACGATGAAGAAGCGGAAGAAGCCTTAGAGCATGGCAACCCGCAGGAAAAAGCGGCGGTCTTGGCAGAGAAAATCATCGAAAAGGTGATTGTGAAGGAAATTATCAAATCTCACCGCGAAAAAATGCCGGAACGTCGTAAGGGGTATACTCAGAAGGCTACTGTCGGTGGTCATAAAGTGTATCTGCGCACCGGCGAATATAAAGACGGCTCTCTTGGGGAAATCTTCCTTGATATGCATAAGGAAGGGGCAGGGTTCCGAGCAATGATGAATAACTTTGCCATCGCCGTGTCTGTGGGCCTGCAATATGGCGTGCCACTGGAAGAATTCGTTGATGCGTTTACCTTCACCAAATTTGAACCTGCAGGCATGGTTCAGGGCAATGACAGCATCAAAAATGCAACCTCAATCCTTGATTATATCTTCCGTGAACTGGCGGTGTCTTACCTTGATCGCACGGATCTGGCGCATGTGAAGCCTGAAGGTGCAAGCTTTGATGACATTGGCCGTGGTCAGGAAGAAGGGGTGAGGAACGTCCAGGAAGTATCTGATTCTGCAGCAACAAAATCGCTTGAGGTGCTAAAGCAAATTTCCTCAACTGGTTACTTACGTAAGCGGATGCCACAGGAATTGGTTGTGTTGCAGGGGGGGAATGCCAGCGCGATGATGCTGGATGGTTCAATGGATGCTGAGACTGCTTTGCAGACGCTGGTGCCCGAAACCACGACCAGCCCCAGAGAAAGCGGATCTATGCAGATGGACGCGCGCACCAAGGCTAAAATGCAGGGCTATGAAGGGGATCCATGTGGCGATTGTGGGAACTATACGCTCGTGCGCAATGGAACCTGTATGAAGTGCAACACCTGCGGCGGAACATCCGGTTGCAGTTAGATTTGGCATCCGGGGCGGGTGCGCTCGTCCCAGACGCTGATTAAGCCGCAGGCAAAAACGAAAATCGAGCGGTAAACGAATTGAGCTTAATTCAGCGAACCTAACGGGGTCCCTTTTGGGACCCCGCTTTTTGCGGCACTCAAAAATATGAGATAGAAAACCACATTTCCTGTCCATTTAGTTGAGACAACGACGTCATTTTCTGCGCGTTTGGCCTTCGCCAATAGTGTTCCAACTGTTGCAGATCTGTTGTTGGACGCAGAAGTGACGATGGCGCAATTCCTAAAGGGAGAGCGCAGGGCATTTGAGGCGTTGGAAGAGCTTTCCGGTGTTACGACTGACGACCTGATGCAACAGGCTTTTATTCTGGTTGAGACGCATGTCTATGAAATCTTTGGTCACAGAATAGGTCAGCAAAATTTCCTGCGAGGAGGAAGCCGAATTTGCCCAGTTTGTTTTCGTCAGGACACCCGGTCACAGGTAATATCCGACGCAATGGTCTTAAGTTATGGGCGGGCTCTTTGGGCGATAGCATCCGCGCGGGTTTGCCCGAGCCATAAACTCGCATTGGTTTCTGCGCCAGAAGCGTCCGTCAAACATGAATTTGTTGATACCTAGACACCCTGGATGTTCGAAATAGCGGAAGGGGAGTTGGATCAGGCGATTGATGAAGGTGGTATGTATGAGGAGCATGCAGCGCTTAGACTTGCCGGGGAAATGCCCGAGGGATGGGCAAGGCATTTTCCATTGGGGGCTTTAGGCGCAATTTGTGAGATACTGGGGGTGTCACAAACGCATGGAAAAGCTGCGTCTCTTCGCGAAGTTTCAACTGCGGACCTGGCTAAAGCAATGTCGAAGGGGTTCCGTCTCATTAATGCAGGCCCCACTAAAATTACTGCATACTTCGAGCACCTAAGATGTGCTTCTGGAAAGCCGCAAGACCGACCGCAAGCGCGCTATGGCCGGATTTATGACTGGTTAAAGCGAGGCGCCGGACATGGCCCTGATTTCGAACCTCTCCGGAATATTTTACGCCAGCACATTCTTAATACATGGCCGTTGGGGGTGGGTGAACAGGCCCTCGACTATACTTTAGAAGATCGACGGCTGCATTCGATAAGAACGGCTTCCAAGAAGCATAATCTGCACCCGAAACGATTGCGTCGGATTTTGATGGACGCTCAGATCATTCCAGAAACCGATCTACCGGATTTTGAAGTAGTCTTTGACGCGGATACAGCGAAGGATGTTCTTGAGCAAGCGAGTGGTTCTGTGGCGTTTTCTGAAGCTCAAAAGAGACTGGGATTGACGCGTTCGCAATTGGATACCCTTATCAAGGCGGAAATACTTGAACCTGGGGAGGGTGGTGATCAAGCACGCACAAGGTTCACGGAGGCAACAGTTCAATACTGGTTGGATTATGTCGCATCCTTTCCGCTCTCCGAGAGATGGGAAACTCTAACGGGGATCGGAGGTGCTGCGCGTAAACACGGAATCTCAACAAGTGCCGTTATGGAGTTGATTTTAAATGGCACATTGAAAAAGGTGTATTGCACGAAGGGTGCTTCTGGCTTTTCGGCAATTTTGATCGATAAACTCGAAATTAATGCACTTTTGAAGGCTGGGTGAAGATCCCTGTTTTGCAATCATCTTAAGTGCTGCTTGGGGTACTAAGGGCGGAAAGCTGACTTTCGCTGCGGGTGAAGTAAAGATTTTTGGCATGAAAGTAGCGGACGTTAAAATACCGGAAATTGCTAAGACCGCCAGCTTTCCCCCATCGCTTGGCTTAGACGCAATACGTTTATTTGATCGGCTATACATTTTCGCACGTGTCTGTCTGATGCTGGGCTGCGAAGTAGCGTTGTTGTGGAGGCATAGACGTGGAACGGATCCGTCATTGTCGCTACCACTGTGCCGCCCTCTGACAGGTTTTCCTTTGCACTCGCACCAATCCATTCTGCTGGCAGCGGATGAAGGGCATATGGATTGTGGATGAAGACAGATCCATCACGCCATGGCTCGGTAGGCATATCTAAATCACCCACTTCGTAGGCAAATACTTGCGGACTGATAGCGTTAGGATTCGGGTCCCAACATGTTCCGGATCTGACCATTCGGGTAGCTGTCGAGCGATAATGGCCTTGTTGTCCGATGCGTCCGAACTTCGGGACGGTGCCTGCATTACTGAAGAGTATTCCGGAAACGTGGTGCGCGTCCGGAAGGCCAAAGAAGTTAGAAGGGATCACTTTGGACCCTTTATGTTTTAGGATAGCGTTGCCCTCGACAACCAGATTTCCGCCATCATCGAACAAATGCCGATGATCGATCCCAAAGAGATATTGAGAAATGGATGTGGCGGAGAGATTAAGGCCACCACCGTGAAAGTTTTCGATAGCGATCACGAATGGCTTTCCAGCAACATGCGGTAGCGTCCAATACTTTTTTTGCATTTTGGAATATAGTGGGCTGCCAAATTTTATCGCCACCTCTTGTTTGAGGAAGCGCATCGCCTCTTCTGCGGTGCGTGGCGAGTCTCTTGGGAAAAGCTTATAGGGTTGGTAGTCTTTCCGAGGTGTCGGATTGGCGGTGACGGCTTCGACGGCAACGGTCAGACCGCCACGGCTGATAAGAAAATCAGGACGGTTGTGGTTGCGATCAAGGGTATGACCAGCCTCCGTGAAAAGTGCGTGCAGATACAACTCAAAGGTCCGCGCGTCGAACCCGTGTGTCTGGAACTGCTGAACGAAGTTTCCATCCGGATCACTCATCGTTGCAGCTATTTCAGACAAGGTTGACCGAGCAGGCGCCATCAAACTGTCATCTCGCGTCTTCAAAAATTTGAGGATGAAGCGTCTCATCGGGAGCCAGGTGTTCAAACAAATTCAGTCCCATATTAGCTTTACACCTCCTTCATACATTTCACGGCCAGGAAAACGTGTTTTGCATCGCACTCTCTCCAACTTGGTTACACAGTTGAAACACCAGATTAGATTGTCAATGAGCACGCCGAGATTTGGTTGAACACCTGGTTCCAGAAAGGTCTGTAACGGACTTGTGGAGATCAACGCCCAACATCTTCGCACTTTATCGAGTCAATTAGCGCATAACGTGTCTTTTGCATTTTATTGTCCGCTTTCCAGAAGCTGCAATGCAGCGTGCGACGAACCGTTCAAAGGCAGCTTTGGGCCGTCCGAATAGACGGCCCAGCCGTTTAGATTTCGATAGCCTCGGCGATCACCAGTGCATCTTCAAGTTCTACGCCAAGGTATCTGACAGTGCTGTCCATCTTGGTATGCCCCAACAGCAGCCGGACCGCCCGCAGGTTGCCTGTCTTCTTGTAGATCTGCGTGACCTTTGTGCGTCGCATCGAGTGCGTGCCATAGGCGCTTGCCTCCAGACCAATGGATGTCACCCAGTCTCGCACAATTCGCGCGTACTGGCGGGGCGAAATGTGAATCCGTTCGTGGAACCTCCCGGGCCAGAGGTATTCAGATCCGACCATGAGCGGCTCCCGCATCCACCTTGCGAGCGATGAGCGGGTGCCTTCAGAGATTTCGAAACGCACAGGTTTGCGTGTCTTGCTTTGCATAACCGATGCGCGCTCCTTGATTTTGCCTGA
>NZ_JBMYXF010000017.1:0-58760 GCF_049608145.1 Halocynthiibacter sp. | reverse complement strand
CTGACGGGGATCAGAGTGGTGGAACGAGTCAAAACAGAATCCTTTCAAAGCCAGGCAAGCCTATCCGGCGCATGGCCACGACCCTGATGGGGTCGGCTGATGAGTATGAAAGGTTCCGGAACCTGTGCCGTGACAAAGAGAGCAACAAGAGCCATCTGTCAAATCGGGGTGATATGTCAGCGTAGGAAGAAAGCTGAAGCTTAAAGTGAAATCAGGTTATGGTGTTGTTTTTAAAATGAAAAAACAGGATGAAACGCTATTTTCAAGATAACAAAAGACCAGTTTGCGCAGACTATTGCTTTCTTTCGCGCAGACTTCTGCTTTTTTTGGCAAAAAACTTTAACTGGCGATCCCGCGAGGACTCGAACCCCGAACCCTCTGCTTAGAAGGCAGATGCTCTATCCAGTTGAGCTACGGGACCGCCGTTTGACCCGTAGGTCAGTCACTGTATCGCGAAATTTTACGGACAGTGAAAGCGAAAAATCCGGGGATTTCCGGAAATATCCGAAAATCAATGTGTCCATACCTGCCGACGGTCAGTGGCAAAATTCTCACCGTAACCATTTGGACGAACAATTGGCTTCCGTGCGTTAGGCTGCTGAACCGTCACGTCAATTCCGTTATCCTTGGCATAATCTAAGGCAGCGTCTTTACTGTCAAATGTCATGCGCACCTGGCTTTGGGTGTCATCGGAAGAAGTCCAGCCCATCAAAGGGTCTACTTCACGCGCATTCACAGGGGCGAATTCTAAAACCCAGTTCCGGGTTTTCGCTGTACCGGACTGCATAGCATTGCGGGCAGGCTTAAAGAGACGGGCGCGCATGGGGTTTCCTCAGATTGGTTGCTTACACAAGAAATAGCGTCAAACCTGATAGTGGTGCAAGAGGGTAAAGCTATTTCAAGAGAGATGCTTGCGCGGATTGGTTGCCAGATCGGATGGGGAGTGAGGGGTGGGTGGGTGGTTCACCCGATCTAGCAACCGTTTCTGCTGCTTGCCCCTGTAATCTAGGCTATGTTTGGTTGCGGTCGCAACCCCTAAAATTACCTTAAGTTGCATTTATTTTCCACTTTAATCGTTAATCGTGCAACGCTTTCTTAACCAATTTCGGCCTTGCCCCATCAAACAGGCTACTTCCCCTTGCAGAAGAACAAAAAGAGGACAAAAATATCACAGACAAAGGAATCACCCGTGACAAGCAGTGACATTCAAATCGATCCGACGACAGGCCTGACCAAAGGCGCCGGGCGCAGCAAGCTAACGAAAATGGAGGGTGGCAAACGATTTGTTATGCATTCCGATTTTTCTCCGGCTGGCGATCAGCCCAATGCCATTCGTGATATCAGCACTGCGATCAATGAAGGTGAACGTGATCAGGTGCTGCTGGGGGCAACTGGTACTGGGAAAACCTTCACTATGGCAAAGGTCATTGAAGAAACCCAACGACCTGCCATTATCCTTGCGCCGAATAAAACCCTCGCGGCACAGCTCTATGGGGAAATGAAGGGGTTCTTTCCGGAAAACTCGGTCGAATATTTCGTTAGTTTCTACGATTACTATCAACCGGAGGCTTATGTACCACGGTCCGACACCTTCATTGAAAAAGAAAGCCAGATCAACGAACAGATCGACCGGATGCGCCATGCGGCCACGCGGTCTTTGCTGGAACGAGATGATGTAATTATCGTGGCCTCAGTCAGCTGCATCTATGGCATTGGTTCTTCTGAAACCTATACTGCAATGACCCAGGACCTGATTGCGGGCAACGAATATGATCAACGTGGGATTATGTCCGGGCTGATCGAACAGCAATATAAACGCAATGACAATGCGTTTTCGCGTGGGACATTTCGTGTCCGTGGGGACAGTCTGGAAATCTGGCCAAGCCATCTTGAAGACCGGGGTTGGCGTCTGTCTTTCTTTGGCGACGAACTGGAAGCCATCACTGAATTTGACACTTTGACCGGTGCGAAATCTGCAGAGCTGGAACAAGTCCGGGTCTATGCGAATTCGCATTATGTGACCCCGCGCCCGACCCTATTGCAGGCGGTAAAATCCATTAAGGAAGAACTTGCCGTACGTCTTGCCCAGTTCGAAGCCGAAGGCAAACTTCTGGAACACCAGAGACTTGAACAACGTGTAAAATTTGATCTCGAGATGATCGAAGCACAGGGATATTGCAACGGGATCGAAAATTATTCCCGTTATCTGACAGGGCGAAATCCGGGTGAACCACCCCCCACCCTGTTTGAATATATCCCTGACAATGCAATCGTCTTTGCCGATGAAAGCCATGTTTCTGTTCCGCAGATCGGCGGCATGTATCGAGGAGATTACCGTCGTAAATTTACGCTTTCCGAACATGGTTTCCGCCTGCCTTCCTGCTTGGACAACCGCCCTCTGAAATTTGAAGAATGGGATGCGATGCGATCGCAATCTGTCTTTGTCTCTGCCACCCCTGCAAGCTGGGAAATGGAACAAACGGGTGGCATCTTTGTTGAACAGGTGATCCGCCCCACAGGTCTGCTGGATCCCCTCATCGAAATTCGCCCTGTCGAAACCCAGGTCGATGATCTCTTGGATGAGGTGCGCAAAATGGTTGCAGGGGGCTTCCGCACGCTTGTCACCACTCTGACAAAACGCATGTCTGAAGATCTCACAGAATACCTGCATGAACAGGGTGTCAAAGTGCGTTATATGCACAGTGATATTGATACATTGGAACGGATCGAAATCCTCAGAGACCTGCGCTTGGGGGCATTTGATGTCCTGGTGGGGATCAACCTTCTGCGTGAGGGGTTGGATATTCCAGAATGCGGCCTGGTCGCAATTCTTGATGCCGACAAAGAAGGGTTCCTGCGATCTGAAACTTCGCTTATTCAGACGATTGGCCGTGCTGCCCGCAACGCCGAAGGCCGCGTTATCATGTACGCAGATAAAATCACCGGCTCTATGCAGCGCGCGATGGATGAAACAGATCGCCG
Source organism: Halocynthiibacter sp. (assembly GCF_049608145.1). Classification (NCBI taxonomy): domain Bacteria; kingdom Pseudomonadati; phylum Pseudomonadota; class Alphaproteobacteria; order Rhodobacterales; family Paracoccaceae; genus Halocynthiibacter; species Halocynthiibacter sp. The sequence goes on along the minus strand of NZ_JBMYXF010000017.1, from coordinate 55,778 downwards.
CCGCGAACGGCAGATGGCTTACAATGAAGAACATGGCATCACGCCAACCACGGTCAAGAAAAATGTCGAAGACGTTCTTGCCGGGTTGTATGACGGCGATGTGGACATGAACCGGGTGACCGCAACCATTGATAAGCCGCTGCATGGTGCAAACCTCGAAGCCCATCTGAATGGGTTGCGTGACGAGATGCGCAAAGCCGCTGAAAACCTCGAGTTTGAAGAAGCCGCCCGCCTACGTGATGAAGTCAAACGTCTGGAAGCTGTGGATTTGGCCGTGTCTGGTAATCCCCTGGCCCGCCAAAGTGCAATCGACGCCGCAGTTGAAGATGCGCACAACGCGGGTGGTCGCTCAAATGCTGGCAAAGCAGGAACCAGAGCACGCAGAGGAAAGCAACGTTAAATCAGAACCACGCCTGTCCATTTACGGGCGTGGTTTTTCGTCCCAGTCATCAGACAAAATACGCTGACTGTCGCCATCTGGATCTTCATATTGGCTGGAACGCAGGGTCCAGACAAATCCAACAAGACCAAGACCGCCAAGAAACAGGGAAACAGGAATCAACCAAGCAAGAACATTCATTTGTCTTCCTCCGTAGCGGATCCACGCAACCGCAAGGCGTTCAGCGAAACTAGAATGGATGACGTTGACATTGCCAAGGCCGCTGCAAGCGGACTTGCAAAACCAAGCAGGGCAACGGGAACCGAAACTGCGTTATACCCCGCAGCAATTGCAAAATTTTCTAGGATACGCCGACGGGCGGATCGGGCGATGGCACGCGCATCCGGGATTGCACCAAGACGATTACCAAGCAAAACGATGTCAGATGCCACACGGGCTGCATCAAGGGCAGAAGCAGGGGAAACAGACACATGGGCTGACGCAAGCGCAACTGTATCATTCAACCCATCTCCGACCATCAATACCTTGTGCCCTTCATTGGCCAATTCTGTCAGCGCCTGTGCCTTATCTTCCGGTCGCATCCGTGCATGCCACTGGCTGATCCCAAGACCAGTTGCGGCATGTTCTACTGCAGCGTCATTGTCACCAGACAACAAAACCACCGTCAGACCGTCCTTTTGCAAGGCTGCGACCGTGTCAGCTGCATCAGGGCGCAAGTGATCTTCGAAAGGGATTTCCAAGACATCACCAGAAGCGGTACGCAACCAAGTTGCCGTCCCCTGCCCCGCATCAGCGCCAAGCCATTGGGCGCGCCCCAGGGCGACAGGAACGCCATCAAGTTCGGCCTCTACCCCCTTGCCCGGCAGCTCACGGATTTGGGTCAGCTCAACTGGGACAACGCTATGGGCCTGCAAAGCGCTTACCAATGCTTGCGCAAGGGGATGTGCGGAATGATAAGCCAGTGCAAGGGCCAGACGTTGTTGATCAGCACTCAAGGCATTAAGTGCCCCCGGGACAACCTCCCCATCTGTCAGCGTTCCGGTTTTATCAAAGACAACACAATCGATTTCAGCGAGGCGTTCAAGGGCCGTGGCGTTTTTGACCAAAAGCCCTTTACGAAATAGGTTACCGGACGCTGCAGTCACCACAGCTGGCACAGCAAGACCAAGGGCACAGGGGCATGTGATAATCAGTACGGCAACTGCGATATTCAACGCCAGACGCACATCTCCGCCTGATGCCCAGAGCCAACCGACAAAAGCCAGAAAAGCCAGCAAATGGACCCCCGGCGCATAGATTTGTGCCGCACGATCAGCAAGCGAAGAATACCGGTTCTTGGCCCCTTCTGCGATCGTAACAAGATCTGCCATGCGCGACAAAGAACTGTCACGGCCCGCAGCCGTCACCGTAATTTCAAGAGGCCCAGTTAGATTTACTTCGCCTGCGCTGACGATGGTGTTTTCCGCAATTGCGACAGGCAAGGTTTCCCCGGTCAGCAAGGAACGGTCGACCTCGCTTTCGCCATTTAATACGGTCCCGTCGACTGGAATACGTGCGCCGGGGCGTACAAATATCACATCACCCATCACAATATCCGCAACGGGGGTGGTTACGTTACCTTCAGTCGTTACGCGGGTGACCCTGGGCACTTCTAGCGCGGTCAGTTCTTCTGCGGCGGATCGCGCGGCGCGGCGCGTACGCTGATCAAGGTAGCGCCCGGCAAGCAAGAAAAATGTCAACGAAAGCGCCGCGTCAAAATACGCATCTTCGCCACCATTCATGACTTCGAACAGGCTCATCCCGCCAGCAAGAAGGATTGCCAGTGAAATTGGTACATCCATATTCAAGTGGCGTGCACGCAGGGCCGTCCAGGCATTCTGAAAGAACGGTTGGCCGGCCCAGATGATGACCGGCAACGCAATTGCAGCAGAAATCCAGTGGAATAAATCGCGGGTCGCGGCTTCGGCCCCAGACCAGACAGCAACAGACAAAAGCATCACATTCATCTGGGCAAACCCGGAAATACCAAGTCGCAACAACAGTTTACGCGCAGCCTTGTCCGCCGCGCCTGCAGAAAGCGTCGTGCTGTCCAGTTCATGCGCCGGATAGCCAATGCCAGCAAGGGCTTCGACCAGATCGGCCGCTTCTTGATTTTCGTCAGCCTCAATTGCCACACGTTTCAACGACAGGTTTACCCGTGCTGATGTGACCCCTGGCAGACTGACCAGTTTGCGTTCAACTGCAGAAATACAGCCCGCGCAATGAATGGATGGTAAAGACAGAAGTATATTGCCCTTTCCTGCCATGCGGTTTTGCGCAATCTGTTCCGCCATGGGCGCGGCAGCGCAAGCGGGACAGGCAGAATATGATGCAACCTCAGCCATTTACCTTACATTCCAGATCATCAATACATAGATCGTGGCGCTGCTGGAATTCAGTCCCATCAGGGGCGCGTAGCACAAGGCGTAACTGCCATGACCCAGGTGCCAGATCGATGTCCGCCACATAATCTGTGCCGTTGAACTGTAGGTCGGGCACAAAATCATCACGTACATGGGTACGGCGTGCAATCAGGGCATCAACCCGGGCAACCTCAAGCGGGGCACCATGCACATCACGGATCTGCACCAGAAGCTGCCCCTCTTCTACCTTGCCCTCGACCTGCCAACCAAGAGCTTCCTGACGGGCCCGGTTGGCGTCAAAAGACTGGCTGGCGACGTAAGAATTCTTCACCTCAAGCCCGGGAAACGTGTTCACCGCGCTATAGGCAAGGAAAAGGTTCACCGATATGATCACCCCAAAGCCAAAGGCAAACATGCCAAAGACATGCCAGCCGGTCAGTTTGCGACCTGATTGTTGATTGTGAGAGGTCATCTTCTTCTCTTTCCCGTCTTATTCACGGCCATTGAATACACTATCCGCATGGGCGCGGTCACCATTTTCAAGGTCAGTGATCCAGATCCGTACATCCGTGACCTTGCTGCTTGCGGCAGGAGAGGTTTCAGGCACAGTCAGATACACACGTATTGTGCGCAATTCATCCGCAGGGACAGAAACCTGGCTGAAATCTGCACCTTCAATTTCAAGCTGCATAGGGACGTCGGACCGGGCCATCAATTCAAAGCTGTGTTCTTCACCGTGTTTGTTACGCAGTCGAATGTCATAAGCATTACGGATTGACCCGTCAGACATGGTGATGAACACAGGGCTGCGTACCGGGGCAACTGAAATATCCAAATCAGACCGGATAAACAACATAAACAGCAACCCAACCCCGATCAACGACCAGAGACCAGTGTAAATCATAGTACGCAGGCGGAAGATGTGTTTCCAAGGGCTGACAGGGGTTTTACCTGCAGTTTCAGTCACCTCATCCTTCAACGCCATATACCCAATCAGGCCACGTGGCTTACCGATTTTATCCATGATTTCGTCGCAGGCATCGATACACAGCGCACAGGTGATACATTCCATCTGCTGGCCATCCCGGATATCAATCCCAGCTGGGCAAACATTCACACAGGCCATGCAATCAATACAATCGCCTTTTGATCCTTCTTCTTCACCTTTACGCAGTTTACCGCGTGGTTCCCCCCGCCAATGGCGATAGGCCACGGTAAGCGTATCTGTATCCATCATCGCGGCCTGAATACGTGGCCATGGGCACATATAGTTACAGACCTGTTCGCGCATGAAGCCGCCGAAAATGAACGTGGTCACTGTCATCACAAGAATTGTGGAATAGGCCACTGCATGGGCGTTGAACGTAATCAGATCTACGGCCAGCGTGGGTGCATCGGTAAAATAGAACACCCAAGCCCCGCCCGTGGCGACTGAGATCAGCAACCAGACGATCCATTTCGTCACGCGCAAACGAAGCTTGTGGAAATCCATTTTTTTCTGTCGGTGTAGGCGCAAACGGGCATTGCGGTCACCTTCGATCCAGCGCTCTACCAGAATGAACAGATCAACCCAGACAGTCTGCGGGCAGGTATAGCCGCACCAGACCCGCCCAAGGGCAGATGTGAAAAGAAACAGACCAAGACCCGCCATGATCAGAAGGCCACCTACGAAGTAGAATTCATAAGGCCAAATTTCGATCCAGAAAAAGTAGAAACGCCGGCTGGCAAGATCTAGCAGTACAGCCTGATCCGGCAGTTCAGTTCCCCGGTCCCAGCGAATCCAAGGAATCAGATAATAGATCCCTAACGTGACAGCCATGATCAACCATTTCAGGTTACGAAAACGTCCATAAACACGTTTTGGAAAGACGGGCTCGCGGGCAGCGTAGAGGCTGGGGGCTTGCTGAGAATCACTCACGGATAGGTCCGTTCTTTAACTGTTATGCTTCACGAATATTAAATCAGCGTCCCTTTTCCTTTGACATCTGTCAAAGTGACGCTGAATAAAGGTGGCGCCGACCCCCAGGAAACGCGCGAACAGGACGGGGATCAGCGCCTGTACCAGAAGCGGTCACTTCCGGTATTCTTTGCCGGCTGGCCGGTGGCTTATTCGCCACCGCCCAGCTGGTGAACATACAGAGACACAGCACGGATATCAGCTTCTGACATGCCGCGTGCGCTCCAGGATGGCATCACACCGAAACGGGCATTTGCGATCGTTTCAGTCAGCGCAGCTTCGTCACCGCCAAACAGCCAGATACGGTCAGTCAGATCCGGCGCCCCCTGGAAACGATCACCTTTGCCTTCATCGCCGTGGCAAGACGCACAGTTATCAAGGTAAAGTTCGGAACCAGCAGCAGCGAGATCCAGATTGCCTTCCTGGCCGGAAATGATCTGCACATGTGAAACAAGGGATGCAATTTCTTCTTCAGACATAAAGTCGCCAAAGGCAGGCATCTGAGAGAAACGCGCATCCATATCATCTTCATTCCGGATGCCGTGGTTTACAGTCGTGTAGATGTCCTCAATTGAACCACCCCACAGCCAGTCATTGTCAACCAGCGCCGGGTAACCTTTTGCACCGCCACCACCTGCGCCGTGGCACTGAATGCACCAAGTTTCGTAAACCGCTTCACCCGCATTGCGTGCAAACGCTGCAAGTTCCGCATCGTCCCCTACCGTGTTCAGGTCGGCCGCTTCCAGCTTGGCTTCGATCGGTGCGTTTGCAGCATCGAAACGTGCGATTTCAGCGGCAACTTCACCACGTGTGGAATACCCAAGCAAACCCGGGGTCGCGCCGTTGATCATTGGCCAAGCTGGGTATGCGATCATATAGCCAATACCCCAGATGATGCAGAGGTACAGGCACCACAACCACCAGCGCGGCAGAGGGTTGTTCCATTCCTGAATACCATCCCACTCGTGACCAGTGGTTTCGACTTCGGTTTGCTCATTACGTTTTTTAGCAGCCATTAGCGTTTCTCCTCAGGCTGAACATCGGCGATCGGGGCATTTTCATGCCGGAACGGGATGTCGGCAGTGTCGCGATAGGTGCGGGTTGAGCCTGGGCGCATAACCCAGAACACAACACCAATGAAGAAGCAAAACAACGCCAGAAGCATCCAGCTGTCTGCAAATTCCCGAAGGATAGAATAGGTGTCCATTCTGATCCCCCCTTACCGGCTTGCGTCAGGCGTAAAGGTCGAGAAATCAACCAAAGTACCCAACATCTGCAAATACGCCACCAGAGCATCCATCTCAGAAACACCCGGTTTGCGGTCAAAGTTACGCACCTGTGCACCAGGATAGCGTTCAACCAAAGCATCCCAATCACCGTCTGGATCGACTTGCACGTTAAAGTCCGCACGGGCGTTTTCGATCATCTCGTCGGTATACGGGACACCGACCAGACGGTGTGTCGCCAGAAGTTCGTCGATATATTCACCATCAAGGAGCGTATCCTCCAGATATGCATATTTCGGCATAATGGATTCAGGCACCACAGATTGTGGATCACTCAGGTGATCAACATGCCATTCATCAGAATAGCGGCCACCAACACGAGCCAGATCAGGTCCGGTACGTTTGGAACCCCACTGATGCGGATGGTCATATTTGCTTTCCGCAGCCAATGAATAGTGACCATAACGTTCAACTTCATCACGCATCGGACGGATCATCTGCGAGTGACAGGTATAACAACCTTCGCGGATGTAGATGTCACGCCCGGCCAGTTCCAGCGGGGAATAGGGGCGCATGCCTTCTACATCCTCGATGGTGTTTTCCAGCCAGAACAAAGGTGCGATCTCAACGATCCCCCCGATGGAAACAACCGCGAGGCTGCCCACCAGAAGAAGAGTTGCGTTACGTTCAATGACGCCGTGTTTATCAAGAATTCCCATATCAGGCGCTCCTTATTCTGCGGGTGCCATTGCGGGGGATGCGTCTTCTTTTGGCGCACCTTTCGCAACAGTCATCCAGAGGTTCCATGCCATGATCAGCGCACCAGTGAGGTAAAGAACACCGCCGAGACTACGAACCACATACATTGGGAATTTAGCTTCTACAGTGTCAGCAAATGTGTTCACGAGGAACCCGTTTGCATCCACTTCACGCCACATCAGGCCTTCCATGATACCGGTGACCCACAGGGACGCCGCATACAGAACGATGCCCACAGTCGCCAACCAGAAATGCCAGTTGATGGCTTTATTGGAATAGATGCCCGCTTTGTTCCACAGTTTGGGGAACAAGAAGTACAGCGCACCAAATGTCACCATGCCGTTCCAACCAAGCGCACCAGAATGCACGTGACCAATGGTCCAGTCGGTGTAGTGCGACAGCGAGTTCACAGCGCGAATAGACATCATCGGACCTTCAAAGGTGGACATGCCGTAGAACGCCAGAGACACAACCATCATACGCAGGATTGGATCTGTGCGCAGCTTGTCCCAAGCCCCTTGCAAGGTCATCAGACCGTTGATCATACCACCCCAGCTCGGCATCCACAGGATGATTGAGAAGACCATGCCCAATGTACCGGCCCAGTCAGGCAAAGCGGTGTAATGCAAGTGGTGAGGTCCAGCCCAGATATACAGGAAGATCAGCGCCCAGAAGTGAATGATGGACAGTTTGTAAGAATAAACTGGACGTTCAGCTTGCTTTGGAACGAAGTAATACATCATGCCCAAGAAACCCGCAGTCAGGAAGAAACCAACCGCGTTGTGGCCATACCACCATTGAACCATCGCATCTTGCACACCGGAAAACAGCTGCACGGATTTGGATCCAAAGATGGACACCGGCAGGGACAAGTTGTTCACAATGTGCAACATGGCCACGGTGATGATGAAAGACAGATAGAACCAGTTCGCCACATAGATGTGGGGTTCTTTCCGTTTCATCAGCGTGCCCATGAACACAATAAGATATGCAACCCAGACGATGGTCAGCCAGATATCGACATACCATTCAGGTTCCGCGTATTCTTTGGATTGTGTCGCGCCCAGCAGATAGCCGGTTGCAGCCAATACGATGAACAGATTGTAGCCCCAGAACACAAACCACGCGAGATTGCCGCCCCAGAGACGGGCAGCAGTGGTGCGCTGCAGAACGTAGAAAGATGTGGCGATCAGCGCGTTACCACCAAAAGCGAAAATCACGGCAGAAGTATGCAACGGACGCAGACGACCAAAGTTTCCGATCCCATCCATGATGGACAGGTTCAACGCCGGAAAGGCCAGCTGAAATGCAATAAAGGTTCCGACAAGGAAACCCACAACGCCCCAGAACGTAGTTGCGACAACACCGTATCTTACGACGTCATCCATATATTCACCGCTTGCCGGTGCCGGCACTTCGTCAGCGCGTCGTACATTCCAGAGAAATAGTCCGCCCGCGACAAGCATGACAATCACCGCGTGAACCTGGTATGCGAGGTCGCGCGCATATGACGCCGCGATCGCTGCCAGCAGGGTGATCACCGCAAGCGCGGCAATTTTCACATAGTCCCACATAAAGTTGCTCCTTCCGTCGCGCCCCCAGGATTCGGAGACGCATTTTCCCGTGTATCAGTCCTATGGAATGATGGCCTCTTCCATTCCTTGATCCATGTCAAACATTTAACCCTAGCTGCGGGTTAATGTCGCTACAGTTATTTTAGAAAATGGAGACCTCACATGGGGTACAACTCAATCATGAGCGTGCTGCCAGAGGCCGATCTGGACAAATCTGCGCTTTCAGCCGCAATTGAGATCAGCCGTCAGGCAGATGCGCACTTGGATGTGCTGGCCATGGGGCTTGACCGCACCCCTACTGCACACCTGTATGCAGGGGCTAACGCATTGATACAACAGGATGCCCGCAATGATGCAGTCAAAAGCGCATCCGATATAGCAAAGGCATCAAAAGAACGTCTGCGAGGCGAAGGCACTCGCTGGGCAGTGGACGAAGGTGTGGTGCATTTACCCCTTCTGAACCGGTATGTTGCAAGCCGAGCACGCTTTGCGGACCTGGTGATTATGCCGCAACCCTATGGGGAAGGCAAAGGCGCCGAATACGAAGCAATTTGCGAATCAGCTCTGTTTGACGCAAGGGTTCCACTGCTGGTCTGTCCACAGAAGTTTGCCAAGATCGACGCCCGCCGCATTGTCATAGGCTGGAACGAAAGCCCCGAAGCATTGGCTGCAATTCGTGCTGCCCTGCCTGTTCTCAAGGCAGCCGAACTTGTTTCAATCGCCGTAATCGATCCGCCTGTACACAGTGCTGACCGTTCTGATCCCGGTGGCCCGCTGTCAAAAATGCTGGCACGCCACGGGGTGACAACGCAGATTTCTGTTCTGTCAAAATCCATGCCACGCATTTCAGATGTTTTGATGCGCCATATGTCCGACATCGATGCTGGTCTGATGGTCATGGGAGCCTATGGGCATTCCCGTTTCCGCGAAGCCATTCTGGGCGGCGCGACCCGGGACATGTTGCAGAACATTGAAAAGCCTGTGTTGTTCTCACACTAAGCAAATTTCAATCTGCACCGCCCCTTGGTGGTGCAGATGCTTTAGGCCGCGTAATCGTCGCCGGTTTCCTGATAGAGCTTTGTGATGTCAGGCACTGTAACACTGCGGTTTTTCTCAAGCGTGATAATACCTTCGCGTTTCAGCGCTGATATCTGCCGGCTAACGGTTTCCAGCGTCAGACCAAGATAATCCGCCATAGATTCACGTGTCAGAGGCAGATCAAAGCAAATATCCAGATCCAGAAGGTCTGCTGTCTGCTCATGTTGACGTTTAGAAATAAATGTCAGCAGGCTTGCGATTTTTTCGCGTGCGGTCTTGCGCCCTAGCAACAAAAGCCATTCCCGTGCGGAATCCAGTTCATCCAATGTCATTTCAAGAAGACGTTGGCTAAGATGCGGCGTACGGGCCAGAAGCGCTTCGAAAGGGGCGAGGCGGAAACAGCACATCACAACATCGGTCGTCGCCGTCACATCATATAATGATGTTTCCCGTCCGGGTCGGCCCACAAAATCAGATGGCAACAACAACCCGGTCATCTGGGTGCGGCCATCTTCCATCGTCTGCGTCAGCGTGGCAACGCCTTTGATGATAGACCCGACGAATTCCAGCTTATCGCCCGCGAAAATGATTGGCTGACCAGCTTCGTACGTGCGGTAATACTTGAACTGATCCAGTTCTTCCAGTTCCGAGCCATTACAATGCGCACAGACCGCCCGTGCCCGGATTGGGCAGGTGTCGCAGGTCTTAGGGCGAATATCAGGTGTTTGCTGTGACATTTAATAACGGTTCCTGCAGCGATACTGTTCCAAACTTTCCACTGACAACCCCCGATTCATACACACAGGGCATTCTTGCCAATGCCATAGTTTCAATCAAATCTCAACAGCATCTGCGGCGGAAAGATCATAGGCTGCAGCCATAAGTGCCCGCGTATAGTCGCTTTCAGGCGCCGTAAATATCTTCTCCCGGTCCCCAGTTTCCACAATGTCACCATTGCGCATGACGATAACTTTGTGGCTAAGCGCCCGCACGACTTTCAGATCGTGACTGATAAAAAGATACGCCAGGCCATATTTTTTCTGAAGGTCGCGCAGAAGATCTACAATCTGAACCTGAACCGTCATATCCAACGCAGAGGTCGGTTCGTCCAACACCACAAGCTTCGGACGCAGGATCATCGCACGGGCAATGGCTATGCGCTGACGCTGCCCCCCTGAAAATTCATGCGGATACCGATCCATCATAGACGGATCAAGCCCGACCTCTTGCATCATTTCGGCAACCAATTCACGTTCACTACGCCCATCTTCGATCCCGTGAACCTTCAAACCCTCAGCTATGATCTGCATAGCCGACATACGCGGGGACAGCGATCCGAACGGATCCTGAAACACGATCTGCATATCTTTACGTAGATCACGCAGATCACGTCCTTTATGTCCCCGGATATCGTCTTTCATAAAGACAATCGGACCCTCAGATCTGATCAGACGCATAATCGCCAAGGCCAGCGTCGTTTTGCCGGAACCGGATTCCCCCACAATACCAAGGGTTTCCCCCTGCCGAACAGAAATGGTTGCCTCGTTTACGGCCTTTACATGCCCAACCGTTTTTCGCAGCAATCCGCGATAAATCGGAAACCAAATCCGCAGGCCATCCGTAGATATAATATCTTGAGCATCTTCAGGCACAGCCACAGGATCGCCCGTTGGCGCGGCCCCAAGAAGGGTCTGGGTGTAGGGGTGTTCAGGAGTGGTGAAAATCTGTTCAACCGGCCCCTGTTCCACCACTTCGCCCTGCTGCATCACATACACCCGGTCGGCGAATTTTCGGACGATCTCCAGATCATGTGTGATGAAAACAAGGCTCATACCTTCGGTTTTTTGAAGCTCAGCCAGAAGTTCTAGGATCTGCGCTTGAATGGTTACATCCAAGGCGGTCGTCGGTTCATCCGCAATCAGAAGGTCTGGCTTGTTGGACAAAGCCATAGCGATCATCACACGCTGGCGCTGGCCACCGGACAGTTGATGCGGATAGCTATTCAGGCGATTTTCGGCATCCCTGATACCGACTTTATGAAGCAGATCCAAAATACGTTCTTCGGCTTGCTGCCCCCGCAAACCTTGGTGCAACAGCAGGCTTTCAGCAAGTTGCTTGCGGATTGTATGCAAGGGATTCAAGGATGTCATGGGTTCTTGAAAAATGAAGCTGATGTCATTGCCGCGCACACGCCGTAAATCGGCCTCAGTCGCTTCAAGCATTTCTTCACCACGGTATTTCACCGATCCCGTTACTTCGGCGCTGTCGGGCAAAAGGCCAACAGTCGAAAGCGCCGACACAGATTTACCCGAACCGGATTCCCCCACAATTGCAACGGTTTCGCCCTGTTCTACATACCAGGAACATCCGCGTACCGCAGGGGTTTTCTTACCATCCTGCGAAAAACTGACCTGCAGGTTTTCGACTTCAATAATCCGGGTCATTTAAACGTCTTTCGCGGATCAAAGGCATCACGGACACCTTCGAAAATGAACACAAGAAGCGACAACATCACGGCGTAAACCGTGAATGCGGTAAAACCAAGCCAAGGTGCCTGCAGGTTTTGCTTGGCCTGAAGCGTCAGCTCTCCCAGCGAGGGTGCAGACGATGGCAAACCAAAGCCCAGGAAATCAAGCGTGGCCAATGTGGCGATCTGCCCCGTCACGATGAAGGGCAAGAATGTCAATGTCGCGACCATTGCATTGGGCAACATATGGCGGAACATGATGACCGTGTCTGAAACGCCCAACGCCTTTGCCGCGCGCACATACTCAAGATTACGGGCCCGCAGAAATTCCGCGCGGACAACGCCTACCAGCGCTGTCCAGCCAAACAAGATCGAGACGAAGATCAGCAACGACAGGCTGCGCCCAATGATCGCAAACAAGATAATGATAACGTAAAGCGTTGGCGTCGCTGCCCAAATTTCCAACACCCGCTGGAACACAAGATCCAGCCAGCCGCCGAAATATCCCTGCACAGCCCCAGCAACAATCCCAATCACAGACGCAATCACGGTAACAACCAGCGTATACATAATCGACAAACGGAACCCATAGATCACCCGCGCGAGAACATCGCGCTTTGTGTCGTCTGTCCCTAGCCAGTTGTTCGCATCAGGGGCTGAAGGCGCGGCACCGGGGATATCGACAATGGTCGTATAACTATATGGAATAAGCGGCCAGATTATCCATCCCGCGTTGATCTCTTCCCCATCAACAATACCATCTTTCGCGTCTTCCAAAACACCTTCCGGGTCATCCCAACAACTTTCCAGTCCGCCGGTGACGATCAGACATTGCACGTCTTCATATTTGTATTGCGCTTCAGTGGGCAGATCCCCGCCAAAGGCCGTTTCCGGGTAAAAGTTAAAAATCGGCATGTAATAGCCGTCATTATGACGGATCAAGACAGGCTTATCATTCACGTAGAATTCCGCAAAAAGCGACCCGATAAAGAGGAAACTAAAGACAACCAAAGACCAGAACGCACGTTTATTGGCGCGAAAATTTCGCAACCGACGTTGGTTCAACGGGGAAAGTCGGGGGGGACGTGTCGTGGCAGACATCAGTTTTTCCTCGATTCAAAATCGATCCGGGGATCAATGAACACATACATCAGATCAGAAATGATCCCCACAAGCAGGCTTAGCAGGCTAAAGGCGAACAATGTACCAAACACAACGGGATAATCCCGGGCGATCACGGCCTCAAACCCAAGCCGCCCCAATCCATCCAGCGAGAACAGATTTTCAATGATCAGTGAGCTGCCAAAGAACACGCCAACAAACAGCGCTGGGAAGCTGGCGATCACCAAAAGCATTGCATTGCGAAATACATGTCCATAAAGAACTTTGCTTTCAGACAAACCTTTGGCCCGCGCGGTAACCACATATTGCTTGCGGATCTCATCCAAGAACGAGTTTTTCGTCAAAAGCGTCAGCGTCGCAAAACTAGAAATTGTCGTAGCCAGGACCGGCAGCGCAATATGCCAGAAATAGTCTTTCATCTGCCCCAGGAAACTAAGGTCATCAAACCCGTCAGATGTCAGGCCTCTCAACGGGAAGATTTTCCAGTAAGACCCGCCTGCAAATAAAACCAGCAACAGAATAGCGAACAAGAACCCCGGGATCGCATAAGCCACAATAATCGCCCCAGATGTCCATGTGTCAAAGCTGCTGCCGTCGCGTATCGCCTTGCGAATACCCAGCGGAATGGAAATCATATATGCGATCAACGTGGACCAAAGGCCAAGCGTGATAGACACTGGCATTTTTTCAAGCACCAGGTCGGTTACGGAAATGGAACGAAAGTAGCTTTCGCCAAAATCAAAACGCATATAATCCCACATCATATTCAGGAAACGAACGTGGGCAGGCTTGTCGAACCCAAATTGGATCTCAAGCTCTTTGATGAAATCTTCAGGCAACCCACGCGAACCCGCGTAGGTTTCACCATCAGAAGTGTCGATACCGGCATCTCCGCCCCCAGCAATGCTTTCGAAAGCGTCCCCGCCCCCTTCCATCTGGGCAAGGATCTGTTCAATCGGACCGCCAGGCACGAATTGGATCAGCGCAAAATTGATGATCATAATGCCAAGCAAAGTCGGAATGATCAGCAGCAACCGCCGGAGAATATACGCGCCCATCGGGTTCTTCTTTCCTGATTAACAGATCTTACTGAAACGCACCGGCCGCTTCAAGTTCAGCCGCCCGTTTCGGGTTGTACCACCAGAAATCCAGATACCCCAAGTCATAAGGTGGCAGGTTTTCCGGGTATTCAAACATATCGTAATAGGCAACCGTATGGGCCCCTTTGTACCATTGTGGAACCCGGAAATATTCCGCCCGCAACACCCGGTCAAGTGCCCGCACCGCAATACGCAATTCATCTTCGTTTTCTGCGGCTTTGACATGTTCAATCAGCGCGTCAATCGCCGGAGAATGCACGCCAGCTTTGTTGAACAGCGAAACTTCCCAACTGTCAGATCCGAAATACTGTTCCAGACCACCACCAGGAACGTTGCTCATGGGGTAGTGGGCTGTCACAAAATCAAAATCAAAATTGCGTTCGCGATTAACGGCTTGGGCATTATCAACCCGGTTATGAACCGCATCCACGCCCAGCGCACGCAGGTTTTCCACATAGGGGTTCAGCACGCGATCAAAGGTCTGGCTGTCATTCAGGAACTCAATGGTCAGGATATCACCTTCGGCATTGCGACGCATGCCGTCATCCCCAACGATCCAGCCAGCATCGTCCAATAAACGTGAAGCTTTGCGCAGATTGCGTCGATCAAGCTGACGCGTGCCAGAGGTGGTCACAGCGCTGACTTGACCATCCAGAACTCCCGGCGGCAGATCCGCCACAAGCGGCGTCAACAAAGCCAGCTCTTCCTCAGACGGCAAGCCGGTTGCCGCACGATCCGAATTTTCCCAAAAGGAATCCCCGCGATCATAAATGCCGTAAAACAAGGTTTCATTCGACCATTCAAAATTAAACATCAGCCCGATGGCCTGGCGCACACGCCGGTCCTGAAACTGCGGGCGGCGCAGATTAAAAACAAAGCTCTGCCCGGGGGGGATGTTTCCGTTCGCAAGTTCACCTTTCACGATCCAACCATTTTCAACAGCCGGAAAGTCATATGCAGTGGCCCATATTTTAGACGATGCTTCGCTGCGGAATGTATAGCTGCCGCCTTTAAACCCCTCAAAAGCTGCCTGATAATCCGCGTAGTATTCCACACGGATACGATCAAAATTATGGCGACCCCGATTAATAGGCAGATCTGCCCCCCAGTAATCAGGGTTCCGGTGATAGGTGATAGATTGCCCAGTATCAATTTCACCAACGATATAAGGACCCGACCCCATGATTGGGATCATGGAAGATTCTTCCAGATCAAGCCCCTCAGTTTCATAATGCATCTGAGAGAAAATCGGCAGAGACCCAACAAGAGAGGGCAAATCACGGGTTGGAATACCCTCCTTAAAAGTAAACTTCACCTGATCCGGTGCCAGAACCTCCGCACTTTCAACTTTCTGGGCCAGCTGCGCACGAAAGCTTGGTAGGCCCTTCTCCAACAGCAGCTCATATGAAAACGCGATATCTGACGCGGTCAGTGGCGACCCATCGGAAAAACGCGCTTCAGGACGCAGATCAAAAATCACCCAGGATCGATCTTCAGGGTAGGTCAGGCTTTTCGCAACCCAACCATACACGGCATCAAGTTCATCCGCCGTGCTATCAAGTAGACGTTCATACATGATCGATGACAATGCCCCTGCACGGCCTTTGGTTGAATATGGGTTCATTGAATCAAACGATCCCGGTGCCCAAGTGGAAATTTCGCCACCTTTGGGCGCATCCGGATTCACATATGGGAGATGGTCATAGTCTGCAGGCAGATTGAGATTTCCGAAAGGCGAAATCCCATGAGAAGTAATCAGGTTTTCCTGAGCAGATAAAGGGAGTGCCAATATCGCAATCGTCATTGAAGCAAAAGCAAAACTCAGAAATCTGCTCTGTCCATCTTTTGCGATGCTTGCAGCTTTTGCCCTGATCATATCGCTCTCCCCTTTATGAGTTTCTCTCAATTTAGTTAAAACTCAGCCTAGTTGCGAGCCAATAACAATCAAGTTGATAATGTGTGAACACATCGTGTTTTGCATGAACCCGCCGGTTATTTCCCCGGGCGGTCCTAAAAACAAAAAAGCCGCCCGAAA
This sequence comes from Halocynthiibacter sp., assembly GCF_049608145.1. NCBI lineage: Bacteria > Pseudomonadati > Pseudomonadota > Alphaproteobacteria > Rhodobacterales > Paracoccaceae > Halocynthiibacter > Halocynthiibacter sp. The sequence goes on along the minus strand of NZ_JBMYXF010000017.1, from coordinate 39,698 downwards.
TGGGGCGGCTTTCCTGTAAACATATCCGAACCTTTAGTTCAGAGTAGCCAGCCATGCGATGATGTTCGCACGATCTGCATCTTTTGGCAGGCCGTTGAAAGACATTGCAGTACCTGGTGCGAAACCTTTCGGGCTTTGCAGAAATGCGTTCAAAGCATCCACATCCCAGTTGCCTTCGATACCGTCCAGCGCGCCTGAAAAGCCAAAGCCAGCTTCAGATGCAACGTCACGATCAAAGACGCCAAACAGGGATGGACCTGTGCCATTCACGCCTGGTTCGATAGAGTGGCAGCTGCGGCATTTGTTGAATACGCGCTCGCCTTTACCAATATCAGCCTCAGCCACCAGTGTTGCGAAATCGACTTCCACTTCTTCTTCACCACCGTGGCTGTCACCGGTTTCAATCGGATATGCATCCGCGTGCGCTTCGCCATGCGCATCCGGACCGCCGGTGTGATAGAGGCTCTCTCCAGCCCATTTGCCAAGAAGAAAGATCAGGAAAGCGCCGCAGAAGCCGCCGAGGATCTTGGTGAAAGTCATAGTGTCGAACATATCGCTTTTCCGTTTTGGATGTCGCTATTTCCGTACCGGACGGAGTTTCAATCTATCTATCCGCTTCCCCTGCCGTGACGCAAGCTGTAGTTTGTGCGGCGAAGCGACCGATTATCGAAAAATGTGGTCAAACGCGTATTTGTGACAGGACAGACACTATGAAAACAGGGAAAATCGCATTTCAGGGGGCACTTGGGGCTTATTCACATGAAGCCTGTGTCAATGCCCGTCCGAATCTGGAACCTCTCCCCTGCCAGACATTTGAAGCTGTGATTGACGCCGTTAACGCCGGCCAAGCAGATCTCGGCATGTTGCCGATCGACAATTCGACCTATGGACGTGTGGCGGACATGCACAGGCTTTTGCCCGACAGTGGTCTCCATATTATGGATGAAACCTTTGTACGTGTCCGCATTAGCCTGCTGGCCCCCAAAGGCACAAAGATTTCCGATATTCACACAGTGCGTGCGCATCTGGTCTTACTTCCCCAATCCGCTGCCTTCCTGAAGAAACATAATATTGAAGGCATTGCCGCCGTAGACAGCGCCGGTGCAGCTGCTGATCTAGCCCAAAACAACACACCAGGTGAAGGTGTATTAGCATCCTCACTGGCAGGTGAAATTCATGGGCTGGAAGTCTTAGCCGAGGATCTGGAAGACCACGGTCACAACACCACTCGCTTTGTTGTCATGGGCCGAGATGCGGACCTTTCCCGCAGATCAGAGGCACCAAACGGCATGGTGACCAGTTTTGTCTTCCGCGTCCGCAACATCCCGGCAGCGCTGTACAAGGCAATGGGTGGTTTCGCGACCAACGGCGTCAACATGACCAAACTTGAAAGCTATATGGTTGACGGATCCTTTATGGCGACCCGGTTTTACGCAGAAATCGAAGGGCACCCGGATGACGCCGCAGTTCGACGCGCTCTGGATGAATTGGAATATTTCACATCAGAACTGATCTTGTTGGGCAGTTACCCTGCAGAACAAAAACGTCACTAAACCCAGTACGAATTCAGATCAGGCGTTTTGCAGTTCATCTTCGATCCGCGTCCCAAAGTCTGACAATCTTTTCTGCAGCTTGCGATTCAGTGTCCCTTTCGCAAGCTTCAGAGATTGAACCAGTAGACGCCCGCCCATCGTTTTAGGACGTGTGTCAAAAGACACATTTAGACGTGTCCGGTTACGTGCAAGCGACACAAAATCAATAACCAGATCCGTTGTGACACCTCCGCCGATGGCGTTCAGAGTCATACTGTTTGGGGCCTCAAAACCGGTCAGTTCAACCTGTAAATCGCGTGGGCGCCCGCGCATCTTTACACGAATATCCCAGCCAATCTGCGCACCAGGCTGAACCAATGTCATTCGTCGCGCCACATTGATTCCACGTTCAAATGCTTTCTGTTCAAATGCCGGAAAGTCAGAACAATATGCGAAAACCTCCTCAATCGGGGCTTCGATGTCATGCTTTGCTGTAAACTTCATATTCAATCATTCCTGAACTTCTGACATTGCGATCTACTTTAAACGATCTGACAGCCAGTTAAACAAAATAAAATGTGCAATTGCTCCGATCCGCGCAGGCAATATCTCAGGGTGCTCTCCGGCAAAAGCCCGTGCCATTTCTTCTCGCGACACCCAGCGTGCATCTTCGATCTCGGTTGGATCAATTGTGATCTCTCTCGTAAGAGCTTCACCAGCACACCCAAACATCAAAGACGAAGGAAACGGCCAGGGTTGACTGGCAAGATAAGATACAGAACCCACTTCAAGCCCAGCCTCTTCTTTGACCTCACGTCGTACGGCGGCTTCCATTGTTTCACCCGGTTCCACGAACCCAGCCAGCAGCGAATACATCCCTTCGGGCCACCCCGGGCTTCTGCCAACCAGAACATCATTCCCATGTGTGATCAGCATAATCACCACCGGATCGGTACGGGGAAAATGTGGTGTTTTGCAAGATGGGCAATCTCTTTGCCACCCACTTTGCCCGATGACACTGGCAGACCCGCAACGGGCGCAAAATCCGTGACTTTCGTGCCAAGACAGAACAGATTTTGCCGTAGCAAGCAACTCTGCTTCGCGCGCAGTCAACGCCGTCATGGCCGCACGCAATTCGATAAAACGCTGCCCCTCAGGCAATGATGCATGCCGATATTCAGTTGTATCAAAAAACTGCCCAAATGCTTCCGCGTCAAATGCGTCTGGTTGCCAGGAAGAAACGTCAATCGCAAAACAAGCACAATCGCCATCAAATCCCAGAAAAACCGGCGCATCCCCTGCAAATTCCATAAGCGGGTGCCCTGATGTAATCCAGTTCGCAACCTGCCTTGTTCCGGCTGAAAGCACAGACAGCAATACACGCCCACGCCAAATCGGGAAAATCCGTGTATCGTTTTTCAGCAATAATGCCGCTATTTTTTCCGTTTGCCCACGCAGCTCTGCGGCACGGTTCAGGCCACTTCCGCCAAAGGTTACGGTTTCCGCATGTTTCATCACTTATTTCCTGACAGGCCGGATTGTTCGCATTTCCACTCTCGAACTGGTGACATGTTGTGGTCGAATTGGCAATTGGCTCGCGCAGCTAAAAGTAACTGCGCACAAGAGCAGACGACACCAGTGACCATCCATCCGCAACCACAAAAAACGCAAGTTTAAAGGGAAGTGAGACGACCGCTGGCGGCACCATCATCATGCCCATGGACATCAGAACCGCCGCCGCGACCAGATCAATGATCAAAAAAGGCAGAAAGACTAGGAACCCGACCTCAAACGCCCTAGAAATTTCGCTTAGTAAAAATGACGGCACCAGAATAGAAAGCTCGCTGTCTTTTGACATTGCCACTGCATTTTCATCGGGCCGTAAGTCAGACAACGCTGCAAATGTGTCCGGATCAACGCGAGCCACCATAAAACCACGAAATGGATCCATGGTCTGTATAAAGGCCTGCTCTACCTCGATATCTCCTGCAAGAAGTGGATCAACACCCCCCGTCCAAGCTGCCATAAAGACCGGTTCCATAACAAAATACGTTAGAAATAATGCAAGGCTTACAATCAGCATATTGGGAGGGGCCTGTTGGAGACCAATCGCTTGGCGCAAAATGGACAAAACCGTTACAATAAAGGGAAAACACGTCACCATAATGGCCAGGCCAGGTACAACAGACAGAATTGTAATCAGTATAAACAGCTGGATACTGCGTGCAGTCAGTGAAGCATTGTCCCCAAAGGATACACTGAAATCCTGTGCCATCACGGGACCGCACAAAGTGAAGCAAAATAATATTAAAGTTGAAATATGAAGATAGAAGAGGCCGCCCCTATGACAAACAAATGACATCTTAAATTCCGCTTTGCAGGTCGGCAATTTCGGTCAGACGTACAGCAAGCTGTCCATTAGGATCATCTTCCACTTCTTGTAACTCTCCGCGGGCGATCAGTTTGTCGCCCACATAAAGTTCAACCGGATCGTCAACACCACGATCTAGGGGCAACACCGCATCTGGCCCCAACAACAACAATTCCTTCACCATTGGCCGGGCCTTCCCAACCGAAATTGTAATTTCAATCGGCACTTGTGTGAATGGATTTTCAGTGTTGGAAATTTCATTCAGGGCGTCTGCTTCGATGTTATCGCTCATTTATCCAGCCTTCTCGTTATGATTAAAAAATCCCTGTGTTTTCTCTTCCGCCAAGGTCAGAACCTCGGATAAATCGATATTCTGTTCACCATCTGCAAACAGCAGACGCGCTTGACCTTCTCCGAATGAAGGTTCCGGCATGACTTCGACCTGCAGGAAAGACTGCGCGGCTACAAAGCGTGTAACGACATCAATATTTGAAGGGTGCACTCGGAGTTCGATTTTCGTCTGGGCGTCACGTTGAGCAATAACAGCAATCTGTTCTGCAATGATGGCAGGCAGGTTTCCATTCGCGATCTCAGGCAGGATTTTTGCAAGAAGTTCTTCAAAAACCGCTCTCATGTCCTTTAAAATTTGTGTGCGCGCTTCGTGGAAAGTAAACGACAATTCCTGAAGGTTTCGCCCGAGTTCAACAGAGACATGTTCAAGGTTTTCAGAATGCGAACGGGCCGCATCATCCCATCCAGCTTTATACCCGTTTTCAAAAGCTTCCAGCTTGTCTTCTTCAGTCTGAGCCTCCCCAATAGGTGCAGAAACTGCTGCCGATACTGGCGCTTTCTGTACCGGTGAAAGTTCAAACTCTTCCAGTTTCAGGCGTGACATCAGGTGGCTTCCTTCGGATCTTCCATCCAGCTGCGCAGCACTTCAACGGCTTCCTCCTGGCGGTCCTCAATCATATCTTTAAGTCGTGCTACGGGATCACCTCCGGTAAAGTCCTCTGGCAGATCGAAGTCATCCACAACGGACATCCCACCAGGCACAAAACTATTGTCAATTTCACCTGTCAAAATCTGCCCTGGAAGCTCTGGCAAAGTTCCCGGTGGTGGCGATGTGTTGAATTCAGGAATAGCCGGCGTATTTTCATTACCCGCGACAGGCGCGGGCAAACTGGTCGGAGAGGACGTCACACTCTCTTGGATCAGCGGTGCCGTCAGGATCGGTTTGACAACAAAAATTCCAAGCAGCACCGCTGCAACCGCCAAGACCACGAGCTGAATGATCGTCATGACATCTATATGCATAGCCTGAAACAGGCCACTGATCGGTTCCGTTCCCGCAGCGAATACTGGTTCAAATTGCAGAGAACGGATTGCAATTACGTCTCCACGCGCTTCAATGAAACCAACTGCAGAGGCAACGAGATCACGCAGAACGGCCAGTTCTTCATCAGATCGAGGGGTGAAAACTGTTTCTCCGGCATCATCTAGACCGCTGACTCCATTCACAAGGACCGCGACACTAATTCGTCTGATCGCACCTGGTTTTCTCAGAACTTCGCGCTGGGTTTCGGAAATCTCAAAATTTGTACGTTCCCGGGTTTCACTGTTGCGCGCATTGGAACTGCCGCCGGAACCCGCAGCATCGCCTTCCGGTAAATTGCTTGCCACAGAAACCCCACCCGATCGCGAATCTTCTGAATTATTTGAAGTTTCCGTCGTGTCGGTGCTGATCGCAACCCGACTGTCAGGATCAATCGTTCGTTCAATTATTGATTCCTGTTCTGTTACTGTCTCTACACTGACTTCCACGACAGCATTTCCGGGCCCTACCCGTGCTTCCAGCAATCGACTAACTGCTTCTTTTAACTCTACGGCTTTGTCATCTCCACCCAGTTGGTTGCCTGCATCCTCAGCTCCGATCACCTGTCCATTGGTTGAATCAATAACCGAAACATTTTCAGCGTTCAGCCCCGCCACAGCCGACGCCACAAGGTTGCGTAGCGCACGTGCATGTCCGGCGGACAAACCACTTCCTGCAGGGGTAATCGTCACCGATGCAGAAGGTGATATATCGCGCCTGAAAGACTGACCCGAGGAATTTGCGATATGAACCCGAGCGTTGCGCACAGCAGGACTGGCAACAATCGTTCTGGCCAGTTCGCCTTCCTTCGCACGCCAGTAGGCTGCATCAAACATTTGCGATGTGGTCCCGAACCCTGAAAGCGAATCCAGCAATTCATACCCGGCCCCGCCACTGGCCGGCAGGCCTTCGCTTGCAAGCGTCATCCGCAATTCATCGCGGCGGCTACCCTCTACATATATCGCGCCGCCCCGCACGTCATATTTCACACCGCGCTGTTCAAGCGCCGCAACGACATCGCCCGCTGTTGAAGCTTCAAGCCCTGCATATAAAAGTGTAAGGCCCGGTGAAGATGCGATTCGCGTCAACGCCATGACAGATGCAAACATAACAAGTGTTGCAACCATCACGACAATCCGGCGACGTCCATCTAACCCGGCCCATACAGAAATTACCTGCTGCAATTCATTACTCCCGTTAAGGCGAAACTTCTTCCCGCCATACGAACAGTTTCTCTCAACAGCCTTAACAATCGGTTAGCTCTTGGCGGTCTATATTGGTTCAGACAGAAAAAAAATGGTGTGCCATGGCTGAAGACGACATATCCGGCGATGCAGAGGGCGAAGCTCCCGCTAAAAAATCGAAACTGCCCATGATAATTGGGCTGGTCCTTGCCCTTGCCGGTGCTGGCGGGGGGTTTTTCGCGGTATCTAGTGGCCTGATACTGGGCACCGACATGCCCATGGAAAACGAAACTGAGGAAGAACCGATTTTGGTCGAACCTCTGAATGGCATTTCATTTATCGCCCTAGATCCGCTTGTCATCAACTTACGCCAAAATTCCCGCGCAGCGCATTTAAGATTTGTCGCCCATCTGGAAGTTGGCCAGGAATATGAAGCGGACGTGATGTTACTGATGCCCAGAGTGCTTGACGTTCTGAATAACTACCTGCGCGCAGTGGACCTAGAGGACCTGGAAAGACCAGGTGCGCTTGTTCAATTGCGCGCGCAAATGTTGCGGCGGGTACAGATCGTGACGGGGGATGGTCGGGTTAATGACCTACTCGTTTCTGAATTTGTCCTGAACTAGGGGGAAGAAATGAATTTAATTGCGGATATTTTATTGGTAGCTGGCGCACTTGGTGCCTCGCTGTATTGTTTCGTTTTGTCCCGGCGGTTAGCCAAATTCAATGATCTTGAACAAGGGGTTGGCGGTGCTGTCGCTATTCTCAGCGTTCAGGTTGACGATATGACCAAAACGCTCGGGCAGGTGCAGACCGCGGCTGTCTCTTCGACAGATACGCTTGAAACTCTGACTGTTCGCGCTGAAGCGGCCGCCAGAAGGTTGGAACTTCTAGTTGCATCTCTTCATGACCTTCCCGCACCTCCTGAGCCGACCCCTCCGAAACCGCCCGAGAATGTTCAGGCCACTACATCAGAAACCTCATCCGAACCTTCATCAGATATTTTATTTCTGCGCCATCCAACCCCACCTCAGGAAGCATCCCAATGATCCGGAGGAAAATCACAAACAAAGCTGCAACTACAGATAAGGCAAAATCTGCCGCGCCAGCCCCTAAACGGAAAAAGAAACGCAAATCATCTAGCCGTGGCGCATTGCTGACCGTTATGCTTTTATTTTTGCTGTCCGGCCTCGTCCGCCTTGGCGGCGAAACCGGACAGGCGCTTGCGAAAGAACTCAGTTCGATTGCGGCCAATACATCAGAAACGACGCAAGGCATGCCGCAAACCTGCGAACCAGAAGCAGGCATTTCCGATTTACTTACTGATCTTCAAACGCGCCAGACCCGCATCGAAGCACAGGAACGCTATATCGAAGAACGCATGCAGGCCCTGTCGATTGCTGAAGTCGCATATACCGCCAATTTGGAACGTCTGATTGCCGCCGAAAATGCGCTGGCTGCTACGATGGCGCGTTCCGAAACCGCCGCAGAAGACGACCTCACCCGTCTCACCTCTGTCTATGAAAACATGAAGCCAAAAGACGCAGCTGCCCTATTCGAAACGATGGATAACGAATTCGCAGCGGGCTTTCTCGGACGCATGCGCCCCGATGCAGCCGCTGCTGTTTTTGCAGGGCTGGATCCCGAAACGGCATATAGAATCAGTATATTTCTTGCCGGCAGAAACGCAAATGCCCCGAGAGAGTAAACAATACACAGGACATGCGAGGAATTTTTTAACCCTCTTTTGCAATTGTGAGGCAGCGGCAAATGGCTGCAAGTTGCTCAATCCGGAGAATATATTGTGGTAGGCATCGTTGGTATTATAATTATTTTCGTCATGGTTTTTGGCGGCTATCTCGCGGCGGGTGGCAAAATGGGGGTTATTCTCAAAGCCCTGCCGTTTGAGATGACAATGATCGGCGGAGCCGCCATTGGCGCGACAGTCCTCTCCAATGACATTGGCGGTATCAAACACACGCTCAAAGATGTTGGGAAAGTTTTTAAAGGTCCGAAATGGAAGCCCGAAGATTACCGAGATCTTCTTTGTCTGCTTTTCGAACTGATCCGGCTTGCCCGGCAAAACCCTGTTGGCCTTGAAGAACACATTGAACAGCCTGAAACTTCTTCCATTTTTGCCAACTATGAAAAAATCCTGTCAGACAAAGAGGCGGTTAATCTGATTTGCGATACCATGCGATCCGCTTCTATGAATTATGACGACCCCCACCAGGTGGAAGAAGTTCTGGAAAAACGTATGGAGGCAAATCAACATCACGCGCTGCATTCCAGCCATGTGTTGCAATCGCTTGCAGACGGCCTTCCTGCGCTGGGAATTGTTGCTGCGGTTCTTGGTATTATTAAAACTATGGGATCTATTGATCAGCCTCCAGAAATATTGGGTAAGATGATCGGCAGCGCTCTGGTCGGTACATTCTTGGGGGTATTTCTTGCCTATGGATTTGTGGGTCCGATGGCCTCCCGCGTTAAAACTGTCATCGAAGAAGACGGACATTTTCATCAGCTGATCCGCGAAGTCCTAGTCGCCAATCTTCACAACCATGCCACAAACATCTGTATCGAAGTTGGCCGACAAAACACCCCGGGCCACAACAGACCGTCCTTCTCTGAATTGGAAGAAGCCCTGAAAGATGTGAAAAAAGGGGCGGCCTGACGTGAAACACCTCCTGAAGTCCCTGGCGTTGCTAGTATATTTCCTCATCCCACAAACGGCATCAGCGGAAACAGTCGTTTTGCGTTCAGGCGACCATCCATCATTCTCAAGGCTTGTCTTGGAATTTGAACAGGATATTCCTGATTGGACAATTGGGCGAACAGATCGAGGATATAATCTTCGTATTATACAAGACGGTTTCCAAGCCGACACTTCAGAAATCTATCGAAAAATAACTCGCAATCGGCTGGCAGGGGTTGAGTACGACACAGAAAATACAACATTATCTCTCAATGTCAGTTGTGATTGCCATCTCGATGCCTTCAACTTCCGGGATGGGAAACTCGTCGTGGACATAAAAGACGGCCCTGCTCCTGAAGGGTCGCCTTTCGAGAATACGTTCATCCAGGAAGAGACCCAAACAGAAACAAACACACCCACTCCGGCGTTATCCGCGCCCAGTACAGCGGATCGTATCAACACAACGCTCAGATCGCGTCCTTCCCCTCCAGCTGCAATTTTACACCTACCCCTGACAACCAACCGCACGGCCAAAATATACGAAACTCCACCACTCGAGCTGTTTGCGGCACAACAGATCCAGCAGATTACAGCTCAAAATATGCCCCCGACCTCTGATATGCCAATCGACACGACAGCAGGTGCTATGCATTCAGAACGTCGTTCAGAGACAGAAGCCATTCTTCTGCGCGAATTGGAACGCGCCGCCAGCCAGGGCCTGCTTGACGCGCACTTGCCGGACATTCCCCAGGAAATGACACCCACAGATGTCGCAATATCCACGCCGCCGGAACTCGACGCTGAAATACCAGCAGACAATACTCTTCCGGAACACTTTAACATCACTGCAGATACCAGCATTGATCAAAGTTTGATACATGCCATTCAAGGTGTAAACGTCATTGATGAACACCTAAGCTGTGAATTGGGCGAGAAACTGGACATACGAACATGGGGTGATCCAGACAATATCCCCAAGACCCTGACAAATGCCCGCATGGCCCTGCTTGATGGCCGGGATCAGTTAGATGAAACTGCTGCAATCAAGCTTGTTCGGTCTTATCTATATGCATCTTTCGGTGCCGAAGCTGTCCAGATCCTGAAGTTACTGCCAGATCAAACCGATGAAACACGCGCACTTGCCCAAATTGCCTCGCTGTCCGATGCCTATGATACTGATTCATCTGGCCCACTGGCATCACTCCGAAATTGCCCGAACGCGGGGGCCTTCTGGGCCATCTTAGAAATTGGTTCCATTCCAGCCCAGGGCGTTGATCATAACGCAGTCCTAGAAGTTGCAACATCACTGCCACCGCATTTACGCAGCTACTACGGCGCCCGCCTCATTCGCTATTATACCCGCGTCAATGATCTTTCTCGCGTTCAGCTTCTACAGACGGCGATAGGACGGGGAAATGAAGATGTCTCATCCGAAGTTAAACTTGCGGGTGCAATGGTTGATCTCGTTGAAGGACAACAGAATGCGGCCGACGAAACACTATTAGACATCGTTCATGACAACACAGCATTATCACTGGATGCACTGCAGGTTTTCCTTCAATCTGCGCTGGAACGGCATGCCGATATCGCGCCGGAGATCGTTGGAAATGCTGAAGCTTTGGCATTTGAATACGATGGAACAGAAGAAGGCGTCAAAATACAGTTTTTGCTCGCACGTATTTACTCTCAAAAGCATCAATATGCACGGGCCAGCAACGCATTGGAACAACTAGATGGGCAAATACGCCCATTCGATATGCGTTTTGCATGGGAAGAGTTCACAGAAGGAATACTGACCGCAGCAGACGACACTGACTTTCTTACCCTGTTTTATCACTATCGGGAATCATTGCGTGCGCCCCGAATTTCCATTGAAACCAGACGTGATCTTGCCACCCGCCTGATCGATCTCGGCATGGAAACTGCTGGACGACAGGTTCTGAATGTAGGTGACGACTTCACCGCAGACGACAAGTTGCTTCTCGCTCGTGCAGCCTTTCTTCGTGGCAACTTAGACGAAGCACTACATCTTTCAGAAGGCCTAGCTTCTCCAATTGCAGCTGCTTTACGTCACCGGATTTACCTTTCAATGGATGATCTTAACAGTGCGATCACATCCGCCCGCGATAATAACCTGTCCGAAACAATACCGGATCTATTGTGGCGACAAGGGCAATGGCAGGACATCACGGAAATTGAAACTCTCCCCCTCCATTCCACGGCGGCTCAGATCATGTTGGATCATCAGGAGGAACCTTTGATTACCCCCGAACCAGTGGATGATCTTGCAACCGGGCAAGCACAGCTTTCTCAAAGCAAAAAAGAACGGGAAGCTCTGGATGCATTACTGAAGTCACTCTCCCCCCCAAGGGATGCTATGCATAGTAACGACTTGTAAAGGGTACTGGCGTAGCCTGAGATCAATTCAGTCAGTCAGAACGGCGACCCAATGCATCTTATTTATTTCGGCCAGGTGGTGTTCCATCGGCTTCCCAAGTGGCTCCGATTTTTTTCGCCCACACTGGTCATATTTCTGGTTTCCGCCACAACAGCCCTATCTTCCGTTCCCTCCGAAACCTGCGATCAGGTTGCCCACCAAGCCGCGGTCGAAAGCGGTGTTCCCGTTTCTGTCCTTCAGGCGATCACCAGAACCGAAACCGGGCGGCGTCGCAATAATAGAACACAGCCCTGGCCTTGGACAGTCAATATGGAAGGCGCTGGTCGCTGGTTTGACAATCCTGCGGACGCACTCAGTTATGTTCTCGAACATTTTGCACGGGGCGCACGTAGCTTTGACGTTGGGTGTTTTCAGATAAATTACCGCTGGCACGGACAACATTTCGACTCTGTTGAAGATATGTTTGACCCACTGACCAATGCCCGATACGCGGCACGCTATCTCTCTGAACTTTTTGCAGAAAAGGGCAACTGGGATGATGCGGCCGGCGCTTATCATTCCCGTACACCACGTTACGCGAACCGATACAAAGAACGCTTCCGACGTTTTCGTACGGCCCTCACAAATTCTCCTCCAGAACTTTCGCCTTCCCCAGGGGAAGCCATTCAGGCATCTTCTTCTCCGACAACGCCCCCCCAACCTGCCCCACAGCCCCGCGTGAACCGATACCCGCTGTTGCAACGCGCCACGGGAGCCCAAAGCCTTGGATCACTTGTCGCTCTTGGTGGAACGGGGCAGCCAAGAAATCTGTTGGGATCCCAAAACTGATGTCATCATTTCTAAGTTCACAAGACCTATTTAAACCCACCATTCTCCTGGCCGTCGCTTTGATGGCGATTATTGTAATGATGATCCTGCCTGTACCAGCCTGGATGCTTGACGTCGGGCTTGCCACATCGTTTGCCCTGGCAATACTGATTTTCACGGTAACATTGTTCATTCAACGCCCACTGGATTTTTCCTCTTTCCCAACCATTCTATTGGCGTCCCTCATGTTGCGTTTGTCGTTAAACGTCTCGTCAACAAAGCTGATCATCGGTAATGGCCATACCGGTACCGGCGCAGCTGGCGAAGTTATTCAGGGGTTTGCCAATTTCGTAATGGGTGGCAATGTTTTCATGGGTCTCGTCATTTTCTGTGTATTGATGATTGTGAACTTTATGGTCATCACCAAAGGTGCCGCCCGCATGGCAGAAGTCGGCGCGCGTTTCGCACTGGATGCTATGCCGGGGAAACAACTGGCCATTGATGCTGATATGGCCGCAGGCGCAATCGGTCACGAAGAAGCCAAGGGCAGGCGCGCAACCGAACAGGCCGAAACCACGTTTTTTGGCTCACTGGATGGCGCATCCAAATTTGTCAAAGGTGATGCAGTCGCGGGTCTTTTAATTACACTTTTGAATCTTATAGTGGGCCTATTGATCGGCACATTTGTCCATGGCATGGATCTTGGCCGAGCGTTTGAAACCTACACTATTCTGACTGTTGGCGACGGGCTTGTTACCCAAATTCCTGCTGTCATCATCTCAATCGCAGCCGCGCTTCTGCTTGCCCGTGGCGGGACAACCGGTGCCACCGATCTTGCCCTGCTGGACCAGATGGGGCGCCACCCCCAGGCCCTGGGAACCGTTGCAGTACTTATGGCCCTCTTCGCCCTGGTCCCTGGTCTGCCCTTCATTCCGTTTATGCTCGGTGCTGGTATTTTGGGCGGAGCGGCTTATTACATCTTCAAAAACCCCACCGGAACGGTGGACGATTTAACATTGGAAGACACTGCCAATCCGGAACCGGTCGAGAAACTATTGGGAGACATGCTTGATCTCGATGATCTGCATGTCGAATTCGCACCGGATCTTGTTGCGATGGTTCTCGACAGCGCCACTGGGCTGGATGCACGCATCAATAATATGCGTTCCCATGTAGCCGAAGAATTCGGGCTGATCCTGCCTGAAATCCGACTGACTGATAATGCGATTTTGACACCGGGATCATATGTTATGCGTATCCAAGGGGTTGAACAAGCTCACGACAGGTTATTTCCGGATATGGTCCTGGCCCTGATGTCCGACAATCCCGATCAGCTTCCGCCAGGCGAAGATGTCCAAGAACCCGTGTATGGGGCACAGGCTCGCTGGATCAGCCGTGAACACCAGGACAGCGCCGCTGTGACAGGGGCCACCATTGTTGCCCCCGCCGAAGTTCTGGCAACACATCTTCTCGAAGTCATCAAAAAGAACTTCCCACGTTTACTGACACTGAAATCCCTGAATAAACTTCTGACTGAATTTACAAATCTGTCAGATCAGGGGCGCGCTGCAGGGAACAAACGTCTACTGGACGACCTGATCCCTGAGAAAGTACCCGTAGACCTGCTGTTATCGGTGATGCGCTTGTTGCTTGAAGAACGCGTTTCAGTCCGCAACCTCCCATTGATCCTCGAATCTATTGCCGAAGCCCGGGGCACAGCCGCCACCCCTGAATCAATCAATGAACATGTGCGCCAACGTCTTGGTTTTCAATTGATTGCAGAAATGAAACGCCCCGATGGCAGCCTGCCACTTCTGCAACTTGCCCCGGAATGGGAAGAAACTTTTGACACTTATCAGATCGAAGGCGAACGGGGGCAGGTTGATGTTGCCTTGCCACCTGACGATTTCAACAAACTCGCAAATGGCGTTGCAGAAAAAATTGCGACCGCGGGCAACGATGGCGTTTACCCAGCTCTTATCACATCTAGGCTGCGTCGGCGGTTTCTGCGAACGGTGCTATCTTCCAGAGGCATCCAGAACCCTGTGTTTTCATTTGAAGAAATTGGAACCGACAGTAAACCCGCTTTGATCGGCATGGTACCCGCATGAACGCATTGTTTCAATTCGCGACCGATCTCGGCGAACAGACCCTTTGGACTGGTACTATTGTGTTTCTGCGCGTGGGCGCAGCAATGGCATTGTTTCCCGCATTCGGGGAGCAAATGGTATCCATACGCGTTCGCCTTTTCTTGGCCTTCGCATTCACAACCGTTGTGGCCCCGGCAATCGCCCCAGATCTGCAGATTTCGCAATCCGTACCTCAGATAGGGCTCGGTTTTTTCGCAGAGGTTGTCATTGGTTTGGCTCTGGGGTTCAGTGTACGTTTCTTCATTCTCGCATTGCAAACCGCAGGTGCAATTATCGCCCAATCAACATCACTGTCCCAGATTTTCGGCGGCGCCGGAGAGCCCGCCCCAGCTATGGGACACATCTTATTTTTTGCGGGGCTGGCGTTGGCCGTTATGAATGACCTTCATGTAAAACTGGCAACATATCTTGTATTATCTTACGAGGTTTTGCCTTTCGGCGCTTTTCCCAATGCCTCCGCTTTGCACAACTGGGGGCTTATGGGATTAATCAAGACATTCAATCTGGCGTTCACTTTATCCGCCCCTTTCCTGATCGCATCTCTTATTTACAACTTCGCCCTTGGCGTCATTAACCGTGCCATGCCGCAATTGATGGTTACCTTTGTCGGTGCTCCGGCAATCACAGCAGGCGGATTATTATTGCTCATTGCAGCTTCACCAATCCTCCTGTCCGCCTGGGCATCCGCTTTGGATTCATTTTTCCTGAACCCTTTCGAGAATCGATAATGGCCAGCGAAGATCAAGACACCGAAAAAGAGCACGAAGCCACGCAACAGAAGCTGGATGAGGCACGCAAAAAAGGGGAAGTTCCCAGATCTGTCGATCTTGGAACGGCAGCCGTCTACGCCGGTTTTCTAATAGCATTCACCGTTATGGGCACCTATCTCGTTCAATCATCTGGCACTATGTTGATGAATATGCTGGGCAATGCTGACCAAATTTCACGGCACTTCTTTGCAGGATCAGCCACCCCATATTCCGCTTCTTGGCTACTTTTGATTGGTCAGGGCGTGGGGCCTGTATTTTTGTTACCTGCCGTTACCGTAGTCCTGGCATTCATCGCTCAACGCGCTTTCATTTTCGCACCAGAGAAACTGAAACCAAAGTTATCTCGGATCTCAATTCTATCTAACGCCAAAAATAAATTTGGTCGTGGTGGGCTGTTTGAATTCGCTAAAAGCTTCACCAAACTTCTTATTTACGGCAGCTTGGCGTGGTTTTTCCTGTTGGCCAGAACGGATCAGATCCTTGGATCTGTGCATCTCAGCCCCGGCGGTGTCGCCATGACGTTTACCAATATGGTTTTAAATTTTTTGGGGTTTGTCTTTTTAATCGCCCTCTCTCTGGGGGCGATCGATTTTCTCTGGCAACGCCAGGAACACCTGCGCAAACACCGTATGTCACGCAAAGAAGTACAGGATGAACAGAAAAATCAGGAAGGAGATCCGCATTTCAAAATGCAGAGACGACAAAAAGGGCAGGCCATAGCTATGAACCAGATGCTCGCAGATGTCGCCGATGCCGATGTTATCATTGTGAACCCTGAACATTACGCCGTTGCCCTAAAATGGGATCGGAATGCCGGAAAAGCCCCCGTTTGTGTTGCCAAAGGTGTCGACGATATCGCCTTCAGGATCAGGGAACGCGCAACGGAAGCAGGCATCCCCATCCAACGTGATCCGCCAACCGCACGCGCGCTTTATGCCACGGTCGATATCGGTGACGAAATACTGCGTGAACATTATAAGGCGGTCGCTGCTGCGATCCGGTTTGCGGATGAAATGCGCGAAAAGGCCCGCAAAATATTCTCTGCCAGCAGGGAAAGCGCATCATGAACAATCAATTGGTCCGCCTACAACAAGTTACCGCTGCTGCGTTGGATCTTGCTTTATCTGATCTGCAAAAAATACAGCAAAAACAGACCCAACACAGAGATGCAATTGCCCAACTACGGCGCAGGAAACAGATCTTGGAACATCAGCACGTCGGGGAACATCTTTCAGATCACATACGGCAACTTCAGACTTGGAAACGCTGGTGTCATCGTGAGATCGTCAAACACAATACGGCATTGGCAGAACTGGTCGTGGAAAGTGAGATACAGGAACACCGGGCCAGATTGCAATTCGGGCGCAACCAAGTTGCCGGTAAACTGGCAACAACGGCCGTAGATCGACACCAACGGAGATTAACCCGAAAAAAGGAGGCCATACGCAGCTGTTAGTGATCAGACCTGCAGATCCGCAGGGGTCACAAATCCGATCAATTGCCCACTGGATGGCTGAATATCACGCCAAAATTCTAGGTCAAATTCAAGGACTGTCGTGGACGCACTGGGATGCTGACGAAATTTTGCATGTTCTACCGCCCCTTTAACCAATCCCTCAGCCAATGCTGCTGTTCCCGGATTATGGGCCAACATCAGAACAGTTTGTTCAGCACGTTCCTGTAGGCGTGCTAGCATCCGTCCCGGAGGTGCCAGATACAATGAATCCTGAAACTCAACCGTCTGTTCGCCAATACTTTCAACCAGTCCATTCAGCGTTTCCCGGGTTCTTGTAGAAGTGGAAGACAGTACAACATCTGGCGCGAATTCGTTCACAGCAAGCCACTTGCCTATCGCCAGTGCCCCGCGTTTACCGCGATCAGTTAGCGTTCGTTCATGGTCATCAAGGGTCGGATCATCCCAGCCGGATTTGGCATGGCGCATCAGGATCAAGCGTTTGGTCATAAATTATCTTTCAACAGTCAGGTATTCGGATCCATCCAACCGGATACCCAATGAGAAGCCGCTGGAACTCCAGATATCCCTCATTACATTCACAAACGCCAGAAAATCCTTCCCTGACATCTAAGATCACCCAGAATTTATACCCCAGATCCCCCTGAACAGCATCGGTTCATAAGAAACCTTCGCTAAGTGCCACATGACAGAAATCTCATTTTTCCACCTCTTTTTCAGGAAGAGGATTTCTGATCTTCGGTAAATGCCCGCATATGAAATTCCGATTGCGCATCTTCCCGGCCGGATTTCTGACTAACGGGACAGGCCCGGCGCGCAAGACAGCCCTGCGTCATACAGCGCTGACCTTCAGCCGTTCGCAAATGGCTTTGACATGCAGCAACATCATACTGTTCACCACTCAGCGCACCCACTGGACAGCGTGTCAGACAAGGGGAGGTTACGCAGGTTCTGCAGGGGTTGGTGCCCGAAAGCGGCGCAAGCTGCACATGCCCCGTCAACCGCAACGCCCCCCGCAACGAAAGCATCATCCCAGCCCGTTGATGCACCAACATCTGAACAGGCGAAGCCCAAGCTTGGCCTGTTCTCAACGCCCATGAAAAAAATGGAGGGTAAGGCGGTCCGTCAGACGGAAACGCTGCCACTGCCCCAAGATCCTGCGCAATCCCCTTGATCACCCGTTTTGACCAACGGTCCAGCGGATCTGCCAGCCCATCCGCATATTCAGGTGAAGCGGTGAAAAATGTCCAAAACCCAGGTTCGAGCGGGATCAACAATACAATTGTGTCGTCACCATCCCAAAGCATCCCGCCAATCGCCAGACAAGCTTTCGCAGCAAGGCGTTCTATTTCTTCCGAAACGGCAACCACAAGCTCCACCCCAATTTTGCGGGTTTGTCATCACGCCACCACAAGCCAATTTCCATATCGTCATGCCCTGCTGCGGGCTGTGCAACATATGTCCCGAACACCCGATCCCAGATCGACAGCGCAAATCCGTAATTGCTGTCATGTTCATGGCGATGCACCGAATGATGCACGCGATGCATATCTGGCGTCACCAGAACCAGTCGCACCACACGATCAACCGCCAATGGCAGTCGCATATTTGCATGGTTAAACATAGCGGTCCCGTTCAACATGACTTCAAAGATCACCACAGCAATCGCTGCAGGGCCAAGGGCATAAATCACGCCAATTTTAATCAGCATAGACATCGCGATTTCCACCGGGTGAAACCGGATCGCGGTGGTGACATCCATATCGCGATCGGCATGATGCACCCGGTGCAGACGCCACAAAAGAGGAACTTTATGGGTCACCATATGCTGGAACCAGATGGCAAAATCCAAAACCAGAACCGCAGTTACAATGTCCATCCATCCAGGCAAAGCCAACACATTCAACAAGCCCCATCCCTGATGTTCAGCATCCGCAGCTGCGCCCACAGCCAACAAGGGCAAGGCAACCGCCATCAGACGTAACGTCAGGGTATTTAGCAGCGTCATCGACCAAGCCGTGATCCAGCGAGCACGACGTGGCAGGCTACGTGGGCGGCGGGGGATCCAGGTCTCAATGCCAGCAAACAACACAAAGAGACCCAGAAAAATGCTTAGGCGGATCAGGGCTTCATTTTCCATAGCCCCATATGATCACAGCCATCGCCCCGGTCAATCACCCGGCGGCCACAGCCGCGTGCATTTGGGGCAAATGCGACATCACGACTGTGTCAGGCGCGATCATAGACGCCAGATCCGCATTTTCAGACGCCCCCATAAAGGCTTCACCGGCCGCTTTGGCATTGGCCGCATTGTCCCAATACACAAGGTCTTCCCAATGATCGCCATCTTTGACCAGCGTTCTATACATAAATCCGGGCTGTTTTTTCGCCCATGCGCTGGTGGATTCGGCAGCCTTCAGAAAGGCTGCTTCATCGGTATTCGGAAGGGTTTTAAAACGTACGCGTTCAAGAACAGACATATTTTGATCTCCTGTGATCTGGTTATCAGCAGGTTATAAAACATCCCTCCTGACAGCCTTCTGTCAGGAGGATCAGCTGTCGGCGCGAATAATTGATCCAGCACCGTGATCAGTGAACAATTCCAGCAGGCAGGCGTTAGGCGCACGCCCATCTAGGATCACCGCAGCGCGCACACCACCTGCGATGGCATCCAAGCAAGTTTCAGTTTTCGGGATCATGCCGCCCGCGATCACCCCATCCGCTGTCATCTGGCGAATGTGTTCAACAGTCAGTTCGGTTACAACCTCACCCGATGCGTCACGTACACCATCCACATCCGTCAGAAGCAGAAGACGGTCTGCTTCCAATGCCGCCGCAATCGCACCAGCCGCAGTATCGCCATTGATGTTCATGGTTTCACCATCGCGAGAAACGCCAAGCGGTGCGATCACCGGAATGGTATCGGCGTCAAATAAAGTCTGCAACACACCTGTATCTACAACAGAAGGGGTCCCCACAAGCCCAAGCGCCGGGTCGGTCACGTCACAGGTGATCAGGTTCGCATCTTTCCCGGATAGGCCAACCGCCCTGCCCCCTTCAGCATTGATCGCCTGAGTGATTTTTTTATTCACGCGGCCTGAAAGAACCATTTCGACCACTTCAACTGTGGCTTCATCCGTGACCCGTTTACCGTTTACGAACTCAGATTTGATATCCAACTTCCCCAGCATTTCGTTGATCATCGGGCCGCCGCCATGCACAATCACGGGATTCAAACCCACCTGCTGCATCAGCACAACATCACGCGCAAAGGTCGCGATTGCATCATCATCCCCCATGGCGTGACCACCCATTTTGATCACAACAACTGCCCCATCATAGCGTTGCAGATACGGCAGGGCCTGGGACAATGTACGGGCGGTGGCGATCCAGTCTCTGTTCATGGCGTCTTGTTTCTTCATCTGTGTAACCTGGTAAAACGGTGATCTTCGGATCAGATCAATGTCGAAATAATACTGCGCAGGGTTTCAATCCCAATCCCTTTTTCAGAACTGGTCATGACAATTTCAGGGAAAGCGGCAGGGTGTTTTTGCAGTTCCTTACGGATCTGGTTCAGGGTCTTGTCCCGTTCGCCGGCCTTCACCTTATCCATTTTGGTCATCACCACCTGAAAAGCCACCGCGGAACGATCCAGCAGAGACATAATTTCGTGATCAACCTTTTTCACCCCGTGGCGCGTGTCAATCAGCACAAAGGCACGACGCAGCGTGGCGCGGCCAGACAGATAGTTTTTCAACAGACGTTGCCATTTTTCAACGACAGGCAGTGGCGCATTCGCAAAACCGTATCCTGGAAGGTCGACCAGATAATGGCTGTCTTCCCCTGCACAAAAATAGTTGATCTCTTGCGTACGACCCGGCGTGTTTGAAGCCCGCGCCAGCGCCTTGCGCCCAGTCAGAGCATTGATCAGACTGGATTTACCCACATTGGAGCGCCCGGCAAAGCATACTTCAATCCGATCATCCGGCGGCATGCCATCCATCGCAACCACCCCTTTCAAGAAGGTGGTTTCGCCCGCAAACAGCATACGGCCCTTTTCACGGGAAAAATCATCTGGTTCTTCTGCGAGGGGAAATTTCACTTCCATCAGAGCACCTCAACCTTATCATCGACGGTGATTTCACCGGCTTTTGTTACAACCGCATGCACACCCATTTCCTGTATGCCCCAGCCGCGTTTCAACGCGCCCAATGTGTCGGCATCACGCAGCCCGGTCTCAGGGTTTGCTTCTGTCATACGACAACGGGTGATTTCCCTGCGGATAAAAAATTCTGCGCTGCCGATGCGAACAGTCTTCCCGATCCAGCTGCGTTCTTCCCAGGCATCAAGCCCTGCAATCAACATATTCCCACGCCAGCGCAGCGGCGAAATACCCTGCCCCAACACTTCACCAATCGCTTGATTGCTTGCGAGGTTCATCAGCGATAAAGACACCGTCTGACTGTCAGTCATCGCGTTATGCGCCTTTATGATCTTCACAGGTTTTGGCCGCCCTTCCGGGGTGAAATCCTGCAACCAATCAATCAATCGCATCTGGTCTTGGGCGTCATCCGGGTTAAATGTAATCCCGGGTTTCTTCGGATGGGTCAGCGTCATCGTTTGGCTGACCTGATCCACACGACATTCCAGTCCCTGCAGCATCGGAACAGATGCCCCGCGAGAAAAATTCGGGCAGCGATGCCAACCATCTTTAGACGCATCCAGCTTCGCCTTTTCATGCGCCACGGCCCAGAGTCGATCCAACGGCAAAGCGCGGCCGATCTCCAGCCGCGCGTTTACCATTGCTTCACGTCCATGCGCCTTAATCGGGTGGCGCCAGATCTGGGCGAGTGTCCCCATCAGCTGCTTTTCTCACGCTTCTTAAAGCCAGATTTAATATTACCGAAGATATCCGGTTTATGTCCGTGGCTGCGCATAATCGCATATTGCTGAATGAAGGTGATCGTGTTGTTCGCAATCCAGTACAGAACCAGACCTGATGCAAAACCACCCAGCATGAACATAAACACCCACGGCATCCATGCAAAAATCATCTGCTGTGTCGGATCTGTGGGGGCCGGGTTCAGCTTTTGCTGCAACCACATAGAAATACCCAGTAGGATCGGCATAACACCAATAAAGATCAGCGCAAGGATGCTTTCAGGTGCAGGCGCGGCCCATGGCAGAATGCCAAATAGGTTGAAAATCGTACTTGGATCTGGCGCAGAAAGATCTCGGATCCAGCCAATCCATTCCGCATGACGCAGCTCCAGCGTTACGAAAATCACCTTATACAAAGAGAAAAAGATCGGGATCTGAACAAGGATTGGCAGACAACCGGCAGCCGGGTTCACCTTCTTTTCCTTATACAGCTTCATCATCTCCTGCTGCATTTTCTGACGGTCGTCACCGGCACGTTCTTTCAGTTTTTCCATTTCAGGCTGCAGTTCTTTCATCCGCGCCATTGAAACATACGATTTATACGCCAGCGGCAAAACCATCGCTTTGATCACAATGGTCAATGCAATGATCGCCCAGCCCATGTTGCCAATCAGGCCATTCAGCGTGTGCAACAACCAGAAAATCGGCTTGGTAAAGAACGAGAACCAGCCCCAGTCGATGCTGTCGATATAATCGGTTACGCCGGCATCTTTTTCGTAATTGCGGATGGTTTCCCATTCTTTCGCACCTGCAAAGAAACGGGTTTCAATCACTTCTTCTGTACCTGATGCAACGGACACCGTCGGCAAGAGGGTTTCTGTGATGTAAATCTCGCGATTATCGATATAGCGTTCTTTGGCTGTAAACGACTTGCCAATACCAGGGATCAGCGTTGTCATCCAATAATGATCTGTAAAGCCGATCCAGCCGTCATTTGCGACGGGGGTCAGAACCGCACGGGATCCTTCATTCGCCATATAATCAAGGCCCGTGATATCGTCATAGTCCGTTTCTTCCCGAATGCCATCCGCCATGCGGATCGCGCCTTCGTGCAAGATAAAGAAACCTTTTAGATCAGCTGGTTCACCATGACGCGCGATCAACCCGTAAGGGGCAAGGCCTGCGGTGGTGTCGCTGTTGTTCGTGACAGACTGTCCAATGGTGAACATATAATTCTCATCCACCGCGATGTTGCGACGGAAGACTTGGCCAACGCCATTATCCCAGATCAGGGTTACCGGTGTCGCCGGGGTCAAAACTTCGCCACTTTCAACAGACCAGATCGTTGATGGACCGGGAACGTTTTCAGTTGTCAGTACACCACCTTGTACAGGGCGCCAGCCATGCTGGGCATAATATGGTGCATCAGAACCATCTGGGGAAAGAAGGGTCACAACATCCGAATCTGCCGCTTGGGTTTCACGGTAATCGTTCAGACGCAGATCATCGATCCGACCGCCACGCAAAGAAAGGGAGCCGGACAAGCGATCAGAACTGATCTCAATGCGGGGTGCTTCTGCCTGAGGTTCCGACGTTGTTTCCGCTGGAACAGCAGCAACCTGGCCACCCGATGCAGACACCGTACCTGAACCTGTCAGCTCAGACGTGCTGGTAACTTCGGGTGCATTCGGATCGACAACAGGTTCAGGGGCCGGGAAAAAATATGTCCAAGACAGCATTACCAACGCACTCAGCGCGATTGCTAGAATGAGATTTTTGTTCTGGTCGTCCATGCGATCCCGCCCGTTTTCCCTGTTGAAACTCAGAACGGGTTGAACAAGCCCGGGGCCAAAAGGTCAAGTGGATTCAGGTCAGTTCGGCTTTCTGGTCGCAGATTCAGGCCTTTTTCAGCTTCTGCCACACGATACACCGGCAAAAAACGGTTATCCGATTTTTCGGCCAATCCGCAAAGTTGCATCAAGCCTGGCCTCATGCAGGTCAATCCAGCCGGGCAAATCTTCAACCGCCATGGGGCGTGCTACACCAAAACCCTGCACATGCCCGCATCCAAGTTGCGCCAGCATCGCATGCTCTCCGGGGGTCTCCACCCCCTCTGCCAGCGTTTCCAGTTGCAACTGTTCCGCCATGGTCAAGATCGCGGAAACCATACGTTGCTGTTGTTGGTCTTCGTCGACTTTGGTGATGAAAGACCGATCAATTTTCAACCGCCCGACGGCAAAACGTCGGATACTGGAGATGGATGCATGACCGGTCCCGAAATCATCAAGATCAATATAGCACCCCATTTCAGACAGACCCTGAATATTACGTGAAATGACATCACTGTCATGATCTGCAATCACATTTTCAAGAATTTCGATGCCCAGGCGCTGCGGGGCCAAATCAAACCTGTCAAGTTCCCAACGGATTCGATCCACAAGCCGCGGATCACGCAATTCTGCATCTGAAAAATTCACCCCCATCACAGGAAGAACTGTCCCCGCCTGATCAAGAGATTTCAAAGCCGTCAACGCATGAAATAATATCACTTCGCCCAGACGCCCGGACAGACCGGAAGCTTCGATCACCGGAAGAAAGTCGGATGGCGGAACGACACCTTTCTCCGGATGTATCCAACGCGCCAGCGCTTCTACACCGGTCACTTTCCCGGTATTTGTTGACACCTGTGGCTGATACCACGGTCGGATCTCACCGTTAGAAAGCGCAAGCTCAATACGTTCCCGTAGCGCAGGATCGGGCATAGCAGCCGCCTGCATGTCCTGGGTGAACGCACGTATGGAACCTGCCCCTTGCTGTTTTGCCTCACTCAATGCAACTTCACTGGCATCAATCAACGCTTCGGGGTTACTGCCAGGGCTGCGCGTCAACAGACAAAAGCCAGAACAGGCCGATAAATGCACATTCATACCATTCACCACCAGAGGTTCCTCAATGGCTTCATGCAAGCGTGCGGACAATTGTATCATCGCCTCCAGATCGATGCGCCGAATTGGTGACAATCCCAGCAAAAACCCACTGCGTCCATTGCGCGCCAATACATCCGTACTGCGTAAAACAGACAGCATTCGCGCCGTGATCTGGCGCAGGATTTCATTGCTGACATCTTCTCCCAAACGACTGCGCAAACCATTGAAGTCATCAAGTTCCAAAGAAAGGCATGCCGTTGATCGCCCCTTCCCTGGTGCTGTCAGAATCCATTCAGACAAAGTTTGCACCAACCCGTTTTTCAGAACCAACCCCGTCGCCCCATCACGTGGCACATCCGCAAAATTCATTACCACCATGCGCGACAGTAGAAGATACAACAACGAAATACTGATGCCCGTGACAAGCAACCCGGTTTCGCCAAAGATTTCATGCCCAATCAGCATCACAACCGGCGTCAACACAATCAGGCTTCCCGCATTGGTCCGCACCGCGCGCTGGCAGATAAATTTTAACCTAGAATATAAATTACTGTCTGAAGCTCGCATAGATCCGCCCTGTTTCCCCTTTCCGGACATTCCGGAAGTCAGGCGAAGCCTAGCGGTTCCTTTTCAGCGTACCGTTAACGCAGGACAGGAATTTCCGTCGTATTTTCATCAATTTCACCGGGAACCACGGCTTCTTTACGCCGCGCCAAACCGACAAAATCAAACAGATTAGGATCCAGCAGGTGCGAAGGCCGTGCATTCATCAACGACCGAAACATCACCTGACGCCGGCCTGGGCTGTTCTTTTCCCAACCATCCAGAATTTGTTTCACCTGCTGGCGCTGTAATCCATCCTGCGATCCACACAGATCACAGGGAATCACAGGGTAATTCATTGCAGCTGAAAATTTTTCGCAATCCGCTTCGGCCACATGGGCCAAGGGGCGATAAACAAACAAATCCCCCTCTTCATTTACCAGCTTCGGTGGCATAGTTGCCAGACGCCCGCCATGGAATAGGTTCATAAAGAATGTTTCCAGGATATCATCACGATGATGACCCAGAACCACTGCTGAACACCCTTCTTCCCGAGCAATCCTATACAGGTTCCCCCGACGCAAACGCGAACACAACGCGCAATAGGTCCGCCCTGCAGGCACTTTATCTTTCACGATAGAATATGTGTCTTCATAGACAACTTTATGTGGCACCTGCATTTTTTCAAGGAATTCAGGCAGAACCGTCGCAGGAAACCCCGGCTGTCCTTGATCAAGATTACAGGCCAGCAATTCCACCGGCAGCAACCCGCGCCACTTCAGTTCATGCAAGACCGCCAGCATTGTATAACTGTCCTTGCCTCCGGACAAACACACCAGCCAGCGCGTGCCGGGCTCAATCATCCCATATTGTTCAATCGCTTCACGTGTCGCACGCACAATGCGCTTACGCAGCTTCTTAAACTCAGTGGTTGAGGGCGCGCCGTAAAACAGCGGATGGATATCGTCAGCTTCATCATACATGGCGCTGCAATAGTCCACCCGATCAGACATATCAAGCGCAGGTTCTGCGCCATAACCGATCAGGTTATCCGCACTCCCTGCAACGACAAGACCACGCCCGAATACCCTTGAACCCACACAATTCTGGGAAGAGATATCGATTATTTCATCATCACTCGTGGCCGCCCAAGCAGAACACGCAAGGCCCCGCCACAAGCCTTAGATCACCTGTGGGGGCGTCATTATTACAAACACATGAAACAATAGGATTGCGACTTCACCAGTTCACACCACCGGTATTTTCGATCACAGCGGTTCTACAAAGATTAACAGCATATCAGACGAAATCCCCACACACAGTAAACCCCAGCTGATCATCGCAGTTTAATTCTGATCATTCTCGTGTGAGGTGCCGTTTTGACAGGCTTTATCAGGCACAGGATCATAACCTTCGCCGCCCCATGGATGACAACGACATATGCGATGGGCCGTCAAATAGCTGCCCTTCAGGCCACCATGTTTTTCCAACGCTTCCATCGCATAAGCCGAACAGGTGGGCTGAAACCTGCACCCATGCCCCACCCATGGCGACAACAACAGGCGATACGCGCGTATAGGCAGAGACACGATATGGGCCAGGGGGCTCATGCGGTTTGGGCCGGATGAGCGTTGCTGTGCACTTTCCCCAAAGCCTTGCGCAGGTCTTTACGCATCTCCTGAAAATCGCGTTCAGCGGTCACCTTCGCACGGCCAATCAACACATAATCACATCCCGACAGCCCGAATTCCGGCAGTTCAAGTCGGGCGATCTCGCGCAGGCGTCGTTTCGCACGATTGCGCGCAACGGCATTTCCCACTTTTTTGGAACAGGTATAGCCAATACGCATACCTTCCGCTTCATCAGGGCGACGTTTGCGCATTTGAAGAATGAAAGCAGGCGCAATGGCGCGTTTTGCGCGGGCAACTTGCAGAAAGTCGCGACGCTTTTGCAGAACCGTTAGGCAAGCAGAAACCGCCGCGGGCGTTTCCACCCCGGCGGTTACAGCTTTGATCTCAGCATCGGGCGCAATCATCGGGAACTCCCGTTCGCCCAAAATCTTATGCGCTGAGTTCTGCGCGGCCTTTTGCACGGCGCGCGTTGATGATCTTACGACCAGCTTTAGTTGCCATACGTGCGCGGAAACCGTGGCGGCGTTTACGAACGAGGTTCGAAGGTTGGTATGTGCGTTTCATAGCGCGTCTCCATCATGTTGGCCGGCGAAATCCACAGCAGATTCGAAAGCCTTAATCTCTGAAGCCCGGTCATTAAGGGGCTTATGGCCGGAAGTCAATTCATAGTCAGGTATTTTATCCCCCTGCCCCCGGATTTTCCGGTCACCTAGGGTGAAACCTGTAAACATGCCCCTGAAACCACCCTAAATTTTTGCAACATTCGGCCTCAAGAAATTTAAACTATTACAGTTTCCGCCCGTTTTCCACCCTTTCAGCCCGATTTCGATCACCCCTGATCAACCCCGCGTGATCCCCCTGTTGCTTTGTCTCGGAACATAGCATGTTAGCCACAACGAAAATATGGAAACTGTCATGTCAGAGAAAACTGCAGAAAACACAGCCCGTCGCCTGCTGCCCTTGTTGGTGATCCTGATGGTTGCTGTTGTTGGGGCTTTTACCCTGCGCGACCACCTTAGTTTTGAAGCCCTTGCTGCAAACCGCGAAACCCTAACATCATTTCGTGACAATAACTACTTGCTCGCACTGCTGTCCTTTATGGCCGTATATATTGTTATCGTTGCATTTTCCCTGCCCGGTGCGACGATCGCAACCCTGACCGGAGGCTTCCTTTTCGCCACGTTCCCAGGTGCGTTTTTCAACATTACAGCTGCAACAATTGGTGCCGTGATCATATTTCTGGCCGCCAAATGGGGACTGGGTGAAAAGCTGGCCGCGAAAATGGAAAACTCTGACGGGGCCGTTAAAAAGATCAAAGACGGAATAGATGAAAACCAATGGTCTATGCTATTTCTGATCCGGCTTGTTCCGGCTGTTCCGTTCTTTTTGGCCAACCTGATCCCTGCATTGGTCGGCGTATCTTTGTGGCGGTTCACTATATCTACCTTTATCGGCATCATTCCTGGCGGCATTGTGTACACGTCGGTCGGGGCCGGGCTTGGCGAAGTCTTCGATCGGGGTGAAACGCCCAACCTTGGTATAATCTTTGAGCCACATATTCTCCTGCCGGTTCTTGGTCTCTGCGCCCTTGCGGCCCTGCCGATCCTTCTGAAAAAATTGTCGAAAAAGGCCTGACCCATGAAACGTATCAAAACAGATCTTTGCATCATCGGCGCCGGGTCCGGCGGGCTTTCCATTGCTGCGGGGGCAGTTCAAATGGGGGCTGATGTTGTCCTATTGGAAGGGCACAAAATGGGAGGCGACTGCCTGAATTACGGGTGTGTCCCGTCAAAGGCCCTGATCGCCGCAGGCAAAGCGGCGCATGCGTTGGAAGCCGGTGAAAAATACGGGATTGCAAAAGCAGTACCCCAGATCGATTTCGCAGGCGCTAAAGCACATGTTGCCAATGTCATCAAAACCATCGAACCACATGATTCCGTTGAACGTTTCGAAGGTCTCGGGGTCAATGTGATCCAGGAATACGGAACGTTCATTTCCCCGACAGAAATTCAAGCCGGTGACACTACTATCACCGCACGACGTTTTGTCATTGCGACCGGCTCTTCCCCGCTGGTGCCGCCAATCCCCGGGCTGGAAAACGTGCCATATGACACGAATGAAACCATTTTTGAACAAACAGAACGCCCAGACCACCTGCTGATCATTGGCGGCGGCCCTATTGGAATGGAAATGGCCCAGGCGCACCGCCGACTTGGTTGTCAAGTCACCGTCATCGAGGGGGCAAACGCTCTTGGTAAAGATGATCCAGAAATGGCTGAGATTGTTCTGAATAACCTGCGTACAGAAGGCATTCAGATCGCAGAAAATGCCCTGGCTGCTGATATCCGAAAATCCGGCGAGACAATCGAAGTGGAAACACAAGATGGTCGGATCTTCAAAGGTTCACATCTGTTGATCGCCGTTGGTCGCAAACCCAACATTGAACGACTAAACCTTACTGTTGCTGGCATTGAAACAGATCGAGGCCTGATACAAGTCGACGCAGGCCTGCGCACGAAAAACCGCAAAGTCTATGCCGTTGGCGATGTGGCATCCCCGCTGCAGTTCACCCATGTCGCCGGCTATCACGCAGGGATTGTAATCCGGTCAGCCCTGACAGCAATGCCGGCCAAAGCCCGCACAGATCACATCCCATGGGCCACTTATACAGATCCGGAACTGGCACAGGTCGGCCTGACCGAAGCGCAGGCACGTGATAAATATGGTGCAAAACTGGAAACCTTGCGATTTAGTTTCGAAGGAAACGACCGTCTGATCGCCGATGGCAAGGCAAAAGGACTGATCAAAGTTATGGTTGTAAAAGGAAAACCCGTGGGTGCATCCATCGCCGGCCCACAGGCCGGTGAACTGATCAACACCTGGGCGCTTGTCATTGCCAATGGCCTAAAAATCGGATCCATCGCTGCAACGGTTGCACCCTATCCGACAGTCGCAGAAATAAATAAACGTGTTGCGGGTGTTTACTATACGCCCAGATTGTTCGAGTCTGACATGGTAAAACGAGTAGTTCGAGCCGTTCAAAAATGGCTCCCCTAAGGTCAATGGCTGGTTCAAAAATGGGTCTCAATACACTTTCCGGACGCTTCCTGATTCTAACCGTCATCTTTGTGATGTTGGCCGAGGTCATGATTTTCGTGCCATCCATCGCGCGTTTCCGCGAGGATTATCTGCTTTTACGGCTTGAACGCGCACAGATCGCTGCCCTCGCGGTTCTGGCAAATGACATGATCGAACCCGACGTCGAAGCAGAACTTCTGGATTCCGCGGGCGTGTTCAACGTGGTCCTGCGCCGCAACGATTCAAGTCAGTTAATTCTGTCCTCACCGATGACCGCAATGGTGGATGAACGCTTTGATCTGCGGGATGCCCCTGCAACAACCCTAATGATGGACGCGGTCCGGCGTCTTTTTGACACGACCCCACGCGTCATCACACTTCTGGGTCAGCCCGTACGCGAAGGTGGGCTTCTAATCGAAGTCACCATGAACACCGGCAGCCTGCGTATGGCGATGATAGATTACGGTCTGAACATCCTGCTGTTGTCTGCTGTGATATCCGCGATCACGGCGCTGATGCTTTTCGTTGCGGTGCGCGGCATTATCGTCTTGCCCATCAAACGTGTCGTCGCCGTCATGCAGGCCTACGCCCGTGCGCCCGAGGATGCCCGCACAGTGATCATGCCGGATTCCGGAGTGCAAGAATTGCGCGAAGCAGAAGAAGCCCTTGCATCAATGCAAACCGAAATAACCAGCGCCCTGCGTCAAAAAGAACGCTTGGCGCAGCTCGGCGGCGCAGTGGCAAAGGTCAGCCATGATCTGCGCAATATCCTGACGGTCACGCAATTGATGGCCGATAGGATGGAAGGCTCTGCGGACCCAACGGTTCAAAAGGCTGCCCCTAAACTTATTAACTCCGTCTCGCGCGCCGTGAACCTCTGTGAAAGCACACTTGCCTTTGGTAAAGCCGAAGAACCCGCCCCCAATCTAAGTCAGGTACATTTGTCTACACTGGTGGATGACGTCATCGAAGGCGAACGTCTCGCTGCAGGATCTGACAGCGTTGTCATGATCAACGGTGATATACCCAAAACTCTGGAAATCCGTGCCGATGCAGAACAGCTGCACAGAGTTCTCTCAAATCTGGTTCGAAATGCCCGCCAAGCCGTTGCCGCCACCGGCAATGAAGGAAGTGTATTTATTTCTGGCATCGAAGACGAAACTGAATGGTGCCTGCTCGTCCGCGACACGGGCCCAGGCCTCCCCCCTAAGGCCCGCGAGAATCTGTTCACGGCCTTTCAAGGAAACGCACGGAAAGGTGGCACAGGCCTTGGCCTGACCATCTCAGCGGAACTGATCCGCGGCCATGGTGGCCGCCTTGAACTGGCCGGAAGCGATGAAACCGGCACCTGTTTTGCAATTCATATGCCCAAACAACAGGAAGTTCGTTGATTTGGGGTGCCTCAATAGTGAAATGAATTTCTTCTGCAAAAAATGCATTTTGCCCCTTGCAGCCCCCGCCACATAAGCTTAAACCCCACCTCAACGGACCGATAGCTCAGCTGGATAGAGTACCTGACTACGAATCAGGGGGTCGGGGGTTCGAATCCTCCTCGGTCCGCCACTTACATTGTTGTGAAAAGACACATAGTTTTGCCTTTTCTAACCGAAGTCTTACCTTTTGCGCCACATAGTTTTGCCATTGGATGATTTTCGGACAAAATAACTCCCACCAAATCTAGTGATTCTCCGAAATTTTCGGGTGAGAGCACAGCACTTTGATGCTTCAGAATAAGCTATGCCTTCACGCCCTGTTCGGGAATTCCGTTCACGAAGGGCGGATACCGGTCATTTGCTCCACACGCGAAAGCCCTGGATTTATTTCTCTAAGCGGACGTTTGGAGGATTACTCCATTCGCAGGAATCCTTTGTATCTGGGCACGGCTGGTGCACACATCGCAACGCGCCAGCCAGTACCCCCCGGAACGTTCCGGCTTGCTGTCAAAGAGCAGCGCCCTTGAATTGAGAAAGGGAAATTCCGACGGCCTGCAGGGCAGACCGTGTTCTTGCGGCGATGTTGATCGACTGAGGTGTATCGCCATGCAAACAGATCGTATCGATGCGGGTCGGGATATGCTTGCCGCTTTCTGCGATGATCGCACTGGCCCGCACCATTTCCACGATACGTCGGCTGGCAATTTCCGGGTCATGGATGACGGCGCCCGGCAGGCTGCGGTCGACCAGTGTGGCATCGTTGTTATAGGCCCGGTCGGCAAAAATTTCGCAGGCTGCTTTGCAGCCCAGTTCTGCCGCCGCCGCCTGCTGGGCGGTCCCGGCCAGAACCATGACAATGATCTCGGGGGCGACCGATAAAGCGGCGCGATAACAGGCTCGCGCAATTCCTGTGTCTTCAGCGGCCATATTGGCCAGCGCGCCGTGAAGCTTCAGGTGCCGGACCTCACCGCCCGCGGCCCGTGCCATGGCCTGGGCCGCACCCAACTGATAGCGGATCAGGTTGCCAAGGCTTTCATGTGACACCGTCATGCGTCTTCGGCCAAAGCCCTGCAGATCAGCAAAGCCGGGATGGGCGCCGATGCCGACACCATTTTCGACCGCAGCGCACATGGTGCCCGCCATCACATCCCAGTCGCCAGCATGAAACCCGCAGGCGATATTGGCCGATGTCACAGTCTGCAGCAGGGCATTGTCATCTCCCATGATCCAAGGGCCAAAACTTTCGCCCATATCAGCATTCAGATCGACAGTTTTGCTCATGGTATAGCCTTTTCCAGATCGTCGCCGGCGGTAACGCCGCTGAT
This sequence comes from Halocynthiibacter sp., assembly GCF_049608145.1. Taxonomy (NCBI): domain Bacteria; kingdom Pseudomonadati; phylum Pseudomonadota; class Alphaproteobacteria; order Rhodobacterales; family Paracoccaceae; genus Halocynthiibacter; species Halocynthiibacter sp. Next base: position 7,127 of record NZ_JBMYXF010000017.1, on the reverse strand, counting down.
GAGTTGATAGGATAACAGGTCGGGTATGGTCCGGGGGTCCCGGATCAGTGGGCGCAGCGTCTGTCGCAGTCTTTTTCGTCGCTCGTGTTCGCGCCTTTCGACCTCCATCGCCTCTTCCAGGCTCAACAATCGAAAGCGCAAACTCGCCCCTGGCCTTGCCTGCGCAACGCGCGGCAAGTCAGCAGGAAGGACCGATCCGATACGGGGATATCCGCCCGTCGTCTGGCACTCGCAGAGGAGCACAAATGGTGTACCATCGCCGGTGATCTGGATATCGCCGGGAACGATGACTTCGGACAGAATGCTAAGACCCGTCTCGTTTTGAAATCCGTCGCCCTGCGGCAGGAACCTTGCACCCATGCGGTTTCCGCGAGCATCACGGTTAAACTCAGTCGTCTCAAACCGAGTGATTTCAGCCGGGTCGAAGAATTCCGTCTGCAAGCTCGGCACGAACCGCACTTCACCGCCGTCAAAGCGCGGCTCCGAGTCGACTCCTAGACCGGTGATGTCGGGATTACCGTCTTCGCCGACCGGTAGGCAGGACCCAGGTTGAACCGGTGCGCCAACGCCCGCTGTCAAATGAGCGCTGCGCGCCTCCAACCGCGATGGGGTTGCCAACCCACCCCCCAGATGCAGATAGCCATAGGTTCCGCTTTCTGCCGCACCGATCGACAAGCGCGTTCCGGCTGGCAGAGAATGGCTGGCATTCCAGGCTATTCGGACGCCGTCGATACTGGCCCGCATCGGTGCACCGGTGAGTGCGATGCGCATATCCTCCGTCGCCTCGAATTCGCCACCCATTCCGGCCATTTCGAGGGCGGCGTGGCCTTCGTCCTGTCCCAATAGCGCCGCACCTTCAACCAGCGCCAGCCGGTCGGCAGCTCCGCCACGCGATAAACCGTAGGCGAGATAACCGGGCCTCCCCTGATCCTGAACCGATAACCCCGGCCCCGCACGATGGACATTCAACGCACGCGTCATTGCAGCACCTCCGACGTCGCGCCGCCGTCGGGGCCGCTGGCACGCATGTTGGCCAGTTCCTCTGCCGTTGTCGGCTCGAAGAGCACCTCGTCGCCCGGACGCAAGACAAAAGGAGTCGCATCGTCTGGGCGGAACAAGCTGAAAGCTGTCTGCCCGACATGCCGCCATCCTGTCGGGGCTGAAACCGAAAACAGCACGATTTGCCGAATGGCTACGGTAAGCGCACCGATCGGCACCTTGTCAGTCAACGCAGTCTGGCGCGGGATGTCCCACTCGGGGGGAAGTTCGCCAAGATAGGGCTGGCCCGGTGCAAAGCCGATGGTCTGGACCCGGACTCGGCTTTGCGAAATCGACACCATGGCTTCCTCAGGCGATAGACCCGCGACCGCAGCTGCCTCATTGAGCTGCGGAGCCAGGTCAGTCCCATAAACCGTTGGGATCCGCCAGAGCCTGCGACCAGTCGGCAGCGCGGCTGCAAACCAGTCCTGTTGACCAAGCAACTCTCTGAGAGAGGCGCGCATTGCGGCGTGGCCTTGCCACAGTGGATCAAAACGCAAGTAAGTCGAGACCATCGAAGTTGAGGTTTCTTCAACACCGACCCAGTCGGCACGTTCGATTGCGTTGCGCAAAGCAAGCGCGGCCCGGTTTGCAGGTTCACTCAGGCGATCTCCGAAGCTGACCAACAGGCCGTCGATGCCGACAGTTCTGATCTGTGGCCATTCTGCCCCTGGCGGGGTGCCACCGGAATTAGAAACAAGGATAGTCATGACGGTCTCTCAGGATTTGACAGCAACGGAAATCACAAAGCTTCATTGCAAAGCTGCAGGGAGATAGAGCGCGATCTGCGGAAAGGCGATAAGTGCGACAACCATGATCAACATCATGATGACATAGGGAATCGTACCCAGCATTACTTCGCTCATCTTGCCGGTTTTACGCGCACCCTGCACCACGTATAGGTTCAGCCCGACAGGCGGTGAAATCAGCGCCATTTCGATCAGGACAATCATCAGAATCCCGAACCAGACTACGTCAAACCCCTGTTCGACAACCAACGGTACGATAATTGGAATGGTGACCACCATCAGCGACAATGTCTCAATGAAGAAGCCCAGCACGATATAGATGCAGACCACCACAAGGATCGTCATCAGCGGCGAAAGCCCGAGGCCGTCAAGAAAGGCCTTCAGTTCGGCGCCAAGCCCGGCAGATGCAAGCGTGAAGTTCAGGAATGATGCACCGATGACAACCAACATGATCATCGAGGTGATCTTGATAGTGCCTACAACGCTTTCACTGATCATGTTGATTGACACTCCGCCAAAGAATGCAGCAATGACCAGCGCACCGGCAACACCGACAGCGGCTGCTTCGGTCGGGGTCGCCCAGCCTTTATAGATCGTGCCGATGATGGCTCCGAACAACAGCACGATTGGCAGCAACTGCAGCAGCGATTGAAACATCTGAGCAATGGGGAAAAAGCGACGGGTGCCGCCCAGTTCCGGACGGATCATGCAGATCAGAACCGTGATTGCCATGAAACCTAACGCCAGAAGTATTCCGGGTAAAAGGCCTGCAAGAAAGAGCTGCGGAATAGAAGATTGCGTCAAGAAACCATAGACAATCAGATTGATGGACGGCGGGATCATGATGCCCAAAGTACCACCCGCAGCAATGGCTCCGGAAAACAGCTTGGGATCATAGCCCAATTTCTCGGCCTGCGGCATGGCAACCGTGGCAACCGTGGCGGCGGTAGCCACAGACGAACCCGATATCGCCGAGAACATCGTCGCCGTCGCAACATTGGCATGTACTAAGCCGCCCGGCAGCCAGCTAACCCAACGGTCGAGCGCAGCATAAGTGCGGGTGGCGACGCCGCTGCGTACCAAGATTTCGCCCAACAGCACAAAGAACGGGATGGCGATCAATGTGGCGTTGTTAGATGTTGACCAGACCAGGTTCCCCAGCCCTTTGACCAGAGGAAACGGACTAAAAAAAACGTCAACGCCAAAGCCAAGCAGGAACAAGACTATTCCGACTGGGATGGACAGGGTGAGAAGGGCCAGCAGCCCGACAGAAACAGCACCAATCATTTCAGGGCCTCCTCTTCGCCAAATGTGCCGATCGCAGATTCAGACTGGTCAAATTCACCGCGCAGGATCAGTAGGATAGCGGCGAAAAGAGTGAACCACGCAACAATGGCGAACCAGAGCCAGCCGGCAAACCAAGGGATCTGTACCAGTGCAAGAGGCGTTTCAAGTGGTGTATTGGCACGTGACCCATTGGACAGGGACCGCTCGACAACCGGCCAGCACCGGAGCGCAATTAACGTGATCGTGCAGGACAAGATTGTCATCGAGAACAGATCGAACACCGACCGGCCGAGGGCACCGGCGCGCCCCCGGAGAAAATCGATGCGGACGTGGCTGAGTTCCAGAAGGGCAAATCCCATACCCCAGGAAGTGACGATTGCCATCACATATCCGCTGATCTCGTCAGTTCCGCCCAGAGAGGACCCCAATTTTCTGATGATGATTTCGACCAGCACAAAGGCGGCGCAGCCCAGCAGTACGATTCCAATCAGCATCGCCACCCATCTATTAAGTCGTTTCATCAATGCAAGTATTTGGTGTGCCATTGCGATCCCCTCCTCCTGTGTCTTTTTGCTACTCGACTGCTATCGTAACGCCGACAGTATTACCGACCGATGCATTCCAGCGTTCGGCCCAGTCGGCACCAGCGCGCTCGGCCCATTCCGGCAAAACCTGATCGACCAGCACATCTCGCGCCTTGGCGAATTCCTCATCAGAGACTTCGACCAGGGTCATCGTGCGCGCATCACCAGAGGGACATTCGCCATTGCCAGTTAGGCAAGCGATATCATTCACCAATGCATCTTGCGCCGTCGCCCAGGCCGGTGCCTCGAACTCAGCCGCAACCTGCGTACTGATCAGCGTTTGAGTATCCGCATCCAAGCTGTTCCATTTGTCCATGTTCATGGCCGTTACAACGCTATCCCATCCGCCGAGCGGGATAGGAAGAAGATGAGTGGAAACCTCCCACCAACCAGCGCTGTAGCCTGAACCAGCTCCAGTTACTGCACAGTCCACAACGCCTTTCTGCAACGCGCCGGGCACTTCGGAGAAGCTGACGTTAACGCCCTCGGCTCCCAGTGCTTCGAGGAATTTCGCCGTCATGCGACCGGAGGCGCGTACTTTGAGACCTTCGAGATCTGCAAGGCTGGAAACTTCAGCGTTACAAAAAACGACCTGGGGCGGATAAGGTGCGATCGCCAGAACGTGACTGTTGAACCGGTCACGATAAATATCAGAAACCATCGGGCGAGCCGCGTCGACCATCGTCTTTGCTTCGTCTGCCGTCAACGCCAGCAGAGGGACGTCCAAGCCTTCAAGCTCCGGCGCGTCGGCTACCGCATAATCGGCCACGGTCATAGCCACATCATAGACACCATCGCCAAGTAGCCGATAGACGTCACCGACGCCTAGATTCATCTGGTTGTGCGTGGTCAGCGCCACTGTGATGCTGTTGCCAGACGCGGCAGGCAGCGTTTCACTCCAGAACGGTGCCTCATGTTGCTTGTGCAATGGCAGGCCGGACCAGCTGCCGACGACCGACAGATCTTCGGCCATTGCTGGTGTAACGAGGGCTGCCGAGACTGCTAGGATGCCAATGGTTCTCTTCATGATTTCTCTCCTTGTTGGTTATGGTCGTGCGTTGGCGTGTGGGCTGAGATCACCGGCACTTCGGCGTCTTCGGCGATGTCGGTGATCAGCATGTACCCGGGCTTGTGAGTTATGCAGAGAGGAAGACCGGCAGCCTCGAGCGCAACCTGAGGGGTGACGCCGCAAGCCCAGAAAACAGGCACCTGATCATCACCCACCGGGGCCGGATCGCCCCAATCAGTATGACCGATATCCATGATGCCAATCTCCGCCGGGTCTCCAATATGGATGGGTGCTCCATGTGCCAGTGGGTAGCGCCGCGAAACATTGACGACTTCAGCAAGGCGGCTTTGCTGGATTGCCCGCATGCTCACCACCATTTTGCCGCTGAACGGACCGGCAGGAACGGTATCGATGTTAGAGCGGAACATCGGCACGGTCTTATTATTGTCGATGTGCCAAAGCGGGATACCCGCCTGCTGAATGGCGTGTTCAAAAGTGAAAGAGCATCCCAGCGCAAAGGCGACCAAATCGTCAGTCCAGAGATCTGAAATATCGGAGACGGTATCATCCAATAGGCCATTGCGATAAATGTTGTAGGCTGGAACATCGGTACGGATGTCGATGTCGTGCCCCAATGTGAACATCAATGGGTTTCCGGTGTCGGACACTCCAGTCAACGGACAAGGTTTTGGATTGCGCTGACAATACCGCATAAAGTCAAGCGCATACGACTTCGAAAGAATGGCCAGATTGGCCTGAAGCAGGCCGCGTCCCAACCCCGCTGTGTGGGCTGTGTATTTCCCGAAGCGGACAGCTTTGCGCAAGCTTGGCAGATCACTATTCAGTAAAGTTTCATAGGTGACGGGCACGATTGTTTCCTCCAGATGGAAGAATGTTGGCCGTCACGACTTATAAAATCAAATCGATTTTTCTTCTACATACCTATCAATTATTTTTATCATTCGTAAATTTGGTCGCCACTTCCAACGCGGTTTTTGCAGCAGTTTCAACCATATGGCTCTTTGGCTCGCCAAGATATGAAGCTGAAAACTGCAGGGGTTGCGGCACCCAACCGGGGTTAAACTCACGGATTCGACCGTCGTTCACGTATTCCTTCCCAAGCGCTTTGGGCAGAACTGCAACCCCAAGATCCGCTTCAACAAGACGAAAACAGGCTGACAATGACGACGATGGAAACAGAGATACGCCCGGCCCGGCCCGCTCGAACAGCATTTCCTTGAGCTCACGAAAGGGGCGTGTATGGCGGGCGTAGGTTAGAACCGGTCTGGAAAGATATCCGATCTCAACGGCATCTTGAGGTGCGTCGGCCGCAGCATACCAGGACAGTTCAAAACCGGGCAGTTCAACATTTTCCACCGAATAGTCCGAAATAGGCCCCAACAAGATGGCCAGATCAATCTCCCGGTTCAGCAATCCGGCCCGCAGGTTGATGGAAATGTCGACGTTGAATTCGATTTCGAGCTTTGGGTAAAGCGCATGAAGTCGTGAAATAAGTTCCGGCAGCCAGCACTGGGCGATGGTCTCGGACACCCCCAACCGCAGATGACGTTCAATTCCGGCGGGGTCAATCAGATCCTTTTGAACAAGCTCGGACAGATGTTCAAACTGCTCGGCATAAGAGATCAGCAATTCGCCCCGTTTGGTCAGGTTCATGCCGCTGGCAGTTCGGTCAAAAAGCTCGCAAGAAAGGCTTTCTTCGAGATTCTTTATCCTTGCCGTGATAGCGGGTTGCGTCAGGTGCAATGCGACCGAAGCTTTTCGCACCCCCCCCAGACTGTCTGACGTCAGCACCCGTTGGACAGATTTGAGGATTTGAATAAAGGAGGATTTCTGGTTCATCTTATCGATTAGGAGATCGAGATGACGAAGAAACCAATCACATCGAAAGACGCCGCTGACAAGGTGGTCAAAAACATCCGTCGCAAGACACGTCAAACTTACTCAGCTGAAGAGAAGATCCGCATTGTTTTGGCCGGTCTGCGTGGCGAGGAGAGCATTGCCGTTCTTTGCCGCCGCGAGGGCATCGCAGAGAGCCTATATTACAGCTGGTCCAAAGAGTTCCTTGAAGCAGGCAAACGTCGGTTATCGGGCGATACTGCGCGGCAGGCCACGTCTCCAGAAGTGAAAGATCTGCGTTCGGAGTCGCTGGCATTGAAGGAGTGCGTGGCTGATCTGACGCTTGAAAACCGCCTGCTCAAAAAAAGCATGACAGGAAATGGGGGATACGAGGTATGAGGTATCCCGCGTCCGAAAAGCTTGAAATCATTCGCACAGTTGAGGGCTCTCATCTGCCGGTCAAGCAGACGCTTGATATGCTGTGCATTCCGCGCAGCACGTTTTACCGATGGTACGATCTTTATGTCGACGGCGGTTTGGATGCGTTGGCGGATCATTCGCCGCGTCCCAAATCTGTCTGGAACCGCATTCCCGATGCCCGCC